>NZ_LYSP01000041.1:0-58107 GCF_001728945.1 Pseudomonas sp. ENNP23 | reverse complement strand
CCCGCCGGGTCAGGTGGAGCGGCGGGCGAGGCTGGCCATCTCCAGCGCCACGTCGCGGATCAGCGCGTGCATGCGGCGCTTGCAGAACACCGCCTCGCCGTCGAAGGCGCGGGTCAGTTCCAGTCGGTCGTTGCGGCACATCGACAGCAGCCACTTGCCGTCGGGGCGCGGAGTGACGGCCACGCTGTGGTCGGGAAAGGCGTCGTAGATGTCCTTGATGGCGGTGAACATGGTCCTTCCTGTGGTGTGTTTGGACCTGACCCCCGATGCAGGGCTCGTGCCAGCGTCCCGACAGGCGGCAACGCCTGCGCGGCCGGGCTTGTCGCAGGCGCGCCGCACCAGGTTTCGTGCAGCCTGCACGATGCCGCGTGCGAGGGCCGGGCAACCTGCATGACGGCGTGGCGCGGAAGCCCGGCTGCTGGCTATGCTGCTGCCCCATGAACGACGCCTTCCCCCTGCGCGCCCCCTGCCCACCGGGCACCTGCGACTGCGACCGTGACCGCCTGCTGGAAACGCCGGGGGCCGACCTGCGTGCCCTGCGCCTCACCCGCATGGAAGAGAAGCGCCTGCTGGAGCGCCTGGAGCAGCTGCGGGACCTGGACGACCTGCACCACATGCAGCAGCGCCTGTTCGAGCTGCTGGGCGTGCGCCTGCACCTGGGCCCGGGCCATAACGAGGTGCGCAGCATGCGCGGCCTCGACATCCGCCTGGAGCCCATGCCGGGCCTTTGCCGCAAGGTGCGCCAGTCCGTGCCGGCGGCCATTCGCCGGGCCCTGGAACAGCGCCCCGAAATCGCCTGGCGCCTGCTGGACGCCCACGACCTGCTGCGTGACGCCTGAGCGTCATGTCCGACGTGCAGACTGCCCCCACCGATCCGCCGAGCCGCACCATGCCCGACACCCCTGCCGAGCCCCTGACCCCCGTTGCACCCACTGCCGTCAGCCTGCGCGAGGCGTTGCCGTTCTGGTTGCGGCTCGGCTTCATCAGCTTCGGCGGCCCGGCGGGGCAGATCGCGATCATGCATCAGGAGCTGGTGGAGCGGCGGCGCTGGCTCTCCGAGCGGCGCTTCCTGCACGCCCTCAACTACTGCATGGTCCTGCCCGGGCCTGAGGCCCAGCAATTGGCCACCTACCTGGGCTGGCTGATGCACCGCACCCTCGGCGGCGTGCTGGCCGGCCTGCTGTTCGTGCTGCCTTCCCTGGTGCTGCTGATCGGCCTGGCCTGGGCCTACCTGGTGTATGGCGAGCAGCCCCTGGTGGCCGGGGTGTTCCGGGGCATCAAGCCGGCCGTCACCGCGCTGGTGCTGCACGCCGCCTGGCGCATCGGCTCGCGCACCCTGCATGACCCGGGCCTCAAGCTGCTGGCCGTGGTCGCCTTCCTTGCTGTCTTCGCCCTGGATGCGCCGTTCCCCCTGGTGGTGCTGGGCGCCGGCCTGGCCGGCTGGATCGGCTGGCGTCTGGCGCCCTCGCGCTTCCAGCCGGGCGGCCATACCGGCAGCGTGACCCGCCACGGGCCGGCCCTGATCGACGACGACACGCCCCCACCGCCCCATGCGCGTTTCAACCCACGGCGGCTGGCAGTCCTGCTGCTGGTGGGCGGTTTGCTGTGGGCGCTGCCCATGGGGTTGCTGCTGGCGGCCTTCGGTCCCGAAGGCACCTTCACCCAGATGGGCTGGTTCTTCACCAAGGCTGCGCTGCTGACGTTCGGCGGCGCCTACGCGGTGCTGCCCTATGTGTTCCAGGGCGCGGTCGAGCACTACGGCTGGGTCAGCGCCACCCAGATGATCGACGGCCTGGCCCTCGGCGAGAGCACACCGGGCCCGCTGATCATGGTGGTGGCCTTCGTCGCCTTCATCGGCGGCTACACGCAGCAGGTATTCGGCCCCGAGCAGGCCTTTCTCGCTGGCGCCGTCGCTGCCGTGCTGGTCACCTGGTTCACCTTCCTGCCGTCGTTCCTGTTCATCCTCGCCGGCGGGCCGCTGGTGGAGTCCACCCACGGCGAACTGCGCTTCACCGCGCCATTGACGGCCATCAGCGCGGCCCTGGTGGGGGTGATCCTCGACCTCGCGCTGTTCTTCGGCTATCACGTGTTCTGGCCCTTGGGCTTCGACGGGCGCTTCGACTGGACCTCGGCCGTGCTGGCCGGGCTCGCCGCACTGGCGCTGCTGCGCTGGCGGCGCGGGGTGATCGAAGTGCTCGCCTGCGCCGGCGGGCTCGGGCTGTTGCTGCAGTGGGTGGGGATCTGATCCGCCCAGACTGCGGCCACCTGTAGCTTTTCCGACGAGTGGCCCGGCAGTAGGCTCGCTGCCGCTTCGCAAGCCTGGCTTGCACCCATTGGTTCGGCAAAGGACTCCGACATGAACCTGACTCTTCCGCCCCAGACCCTTCGCTTCATTGGCGACGCACCCCTCGAACGTGACGACGCTGGGCAATCGCCCTGTCCCGTCTACACCTTCGAACAGCGCGGCGAGCGCTTCTTCCTCAAGCTGTCACCGGCCATCTACGCCCCCACCACCTACAGCGTGGTGCGCGAGGCCGCCGTGCTCGACTGGCTGGCCGGACGACTGCCGGTGCCGGAGCTCGTGCTGGTGGAAGAGGGCCAGAAGCATGCCTGCATGATCACCCGCGCCGTGCCCGGCGTGCCCCTGTACGACCTGGTGGACGACGGCCAGCACGAGCGCGTGCTGGCGGCCTTCCTGGACGCGCTGCGGCAACTGCAGGGTGTAGCGGTGGACCGCTGCCCACTGCGTGCCGGTATCACCGAGCGTCTGCGGGAGCTGGATTACCTGCTGGCCAACGGGCTGCTGGCCGACGACGTCGACCTCAGCCAGTGGCCTGACCTGGAAAACACCGGTGACCTGCTGGCGCTGCTGCACCAGGGGCTGCCCGACGAGGGCCGGGTGTTCGCCCATGGCGACCTGGGTGACAGCAACCTGTTCATCGACGAGCGTGACCGCCTGTACTTCCTCGACCTGGGGCGCGGCGGCGTGGCCGACCCCTGGATGGACATCGCCTTCGCCCACCGCAACCTGGGCGAGGAAATTTCCCCGGCCTTTGCCGACCGCCTGCTGGCGGAGCTGCCCTACCCGGACCAGCCGGAGCGGCGGCGTTACTTCCAGCAGCTCGACGAACTCTTCTAGGCGCCCGACCGCAGCCCCAGTTGCGCGGCGTAGCGCCAGCAGGCGAACGCCGCCAGAGCCATCACGGCCAGCCGCCCTGGCGGGTGACCGGGGTAGGGGGCATCGGTGGGGGCGTCTCGTTCAGGTGGAGTCACGCCTCTCGGCGGCAGGACCCGGTGACGGCTTCGCCACCCGGCACGGATGGCCAGGAAGGGAAGCGGCAGGCTTGTTGCAGGTATGGAGGGGGATACGACGTGATGCGGACTCTACGCCGCCCGCCCGGGTGCAGTGCCCGGGCGGGCGGCGTCGGTCAGGCGTGGCGCGGCACCACGCGGTAGCACGGCTCGTAGGCGGCACCGCCGGGCAGCTTCATGCGGTGCTGCTCGACGAAGGCCTGCAGCAGCCGGTCCAGCGGGTCCATGATCGCGGGGTCACCGTGGATCTCATACGGGCCGTGTTCCTCGATCAGGCGGATGCCGGTGGCCTTGACGTTGCCGGCAACGATGCCGGAGAACGCCCGCCGCAGGTTGGCGGCCAGCTCGTGGGGCGGCAGGTCGCGGCTCAGGTCCAGTGCCGCCATGTTGGCGTGGGTGGGGTCGAACGGGTGCTGGTAGCGCTCGTCGATCTTCAGCAGCCAGTTGAAGTGGAAGGCGTCGTTGCGCTCGCGGCGGAACTGCTTCACCTCCTTCAGCCCGGCCGAGAGGGTACGGGCCACCTCGGCGGGGTCGTTGATGATGATGCGGTAGCGCGCCTGGGCCTCGGCCCCGAGGGTGGCGCCGACGAAGGCGTGCAACTGTTCCATGTAGGCAGCGGCGCTCTTCGGCCCGGTGAGTACCACCGGGAAGGGCAGCTCGCGGTTGTCCGGGTGCATGAGGATGCCCAGCAGGTAGAGGAACTCCTCCGCCGTGCCCACGCCACCGGGGAAGATGATGATGCCGTGGCCGACACGGACGAAGGCCTCCAGACGCTTCTCGATGTCCGGCAGGAT
Source organism: Pseudomonas sp. ENNP23 (assembly GCF_001728945.1). Classification (NCBI taxonomy): domain Bacteria; kingdom Pseudomonadati; phylum Pseudomonadota; class Gammaproteobacteria; order Pseudomonadales; family Pseudomonadaceae; genus Pseudomonas; species Pseudomonas sp. ENNP23. Next base: position 54,001 of record NZ_LYSP01000041.1, on the reverse strand, counting down.
CACCAGCTCGTTGACGATGGGGTTCGGCGCCTCGGCGGCGATGATGCCCGGCTCGGTCAGGCCCAGGTAGCGGCCGCCGGCCACCCGCTGCTTGGCGTGGCCGATGGTGGCACCCTTCATCGGGCCCTTCATCACGCCGGGGCCGCAGCCGGTGCAGACGTCCAGGTTGCGCAGGCCCAGCTCGTGGCCGACGCGCTTGGTGTACTTGTATTCATCGGTGCTGATGGAGTGGCCGCCCCAGCACACGACGATGCGCGGCTCCACGCCCGGGCGCAGGGTGCGGGCGTTGCGCAGCAGGTGGAAGACGTAGTCGGTGATGCCCTGGGAGCTCTCCAGATCGATGCGCAGGCTGTCCAGCTCGCTGGCGGCGTAGACGATGTCGCGCAGGGCGCTGAACAGCATCTCGCGGGTGCTGGCGATCATCTCGCCATCGACGAAGGCATCGGCCGGGGCGTTCAACAGCTCCAGGCGCACGCCACGGTCCTGCTGGTGGATGCGCACCTCGAAATCCTTGTAGGCATCGAGGATGGTCTTGGCGTTGTCGATTTGGGCGCCGGTATTGAGGATGGCCAGGGCGCACTGGCGGAAGAGGGTGTAGACGCTGCCGGAGCCGGCCTGGCTCAGCTGTTGCACTTCACGTTGGGAGAGGGTCTCGAGACTGCCCTTGGGGCTTACCGAGGCATTGATCACGTGTCTTTGCGGCATTTCAGATTCCATGGCTGGGATGCGAGGGCATCCGGGGGTGAAAGTCGCCGAGCGCTTTCCCGCGCTGGCGCAGTCGGCCACCGCTCGCTGCCGGGCGAGGACGGGCCGGGAGGGGGATTCTACGCAACCTGTGCGGTACCCGCGCAACGGGCATCCCCTGTGACAAGCCTGGACAGCCTTTGGTTGCAGGGCGAGGAACGCCGATGCACGGTCGCACCGCCCGTCCGTGTTGCCCCGCACGGCAGTGGACAGCCGCTGCGCTGCGATTATTCTGGCGCCATTCATTCGACCCTTGCGGACCCCTCCCATGACCCTCACGCCCGACGACATCGCGCGGCTGTTCGAGCTCTACCTGCCCGACCATGCCTGCAGCGTCACCCGCCAGGAGGACGGTGCCTTCACCCTGCAGTTCACCCACCGCAGCCGCCACGACGTGCTCACCGTCCCCGGCCTGGCGGCCAGTCAGTTGGCCTCGGCCGGACTCATAAAGCGCCTCAGTCTCGGCCTGGCCGAGGAGTTCGCCGCCGCCGCCCGCAGCCACCTGGCCTTCCGCCTCGCCTGAAGGCAAGCCGGCCCCGGCCCTGTAGAATCACCGCCCTGATCGCAATGAGGGCGGATGGTGGAGCTGCAACAGGGGTTCGTGCTGACCCGACACTGGCGCGACACGCCGTCCGGCACCGAAGTGGAGTTCTGGCTGGCCACCGACGCCGGTCCGCGCCGCGTGCGCGTGGCGCCCCAGGTGTCGGTGGCCTTCATCCCCGCCGAGCAACGCCAGGCCGCCGAAGCCCTGTTGCGCGAGGAGCGGGGCGTCGAGCTGCGCCCCCTGGCCCTGCGTGACTTCCACCGACGCCCGGTGCTGGGCCTCTACTGCACCCAGCACCGCCAGTTGATCGCCCTGGACAGGGCACTGCGCCAGGCCGGCGTCGACGTCTACGAAGCCGATATCCGCCCGCCGGAGCGCTACCTGATGGAGCGCTTCATTACCGCGCCGGTGCTGTTCGGCGGTCGCGACGACGGCCAGGGCCTGCTGCTGGACGCCCAGCTCAAGCCCGCCCCCGACTACCGCCCGCGCCTGCGCCTGGTGTCCCTGGACATCGAGACCACCGAGTACGGCGAGCTGTACTCCATCGCCCTGGAAGGCTGCGGCCAGCGCCAGGTGTACATGCTTGGCCCACCCAACGGCGACGCAAGCGGCGTGGACTTCGACCTCGCCTGGTGCGACAGCCGTGCCGAGCTGCTGGAGTGCCTCAACCGCTGGCTGGCCGAGCACGACCCGGACGCCATCATCGGCTGGAACCTGGTGCAGTTCGACCTGCGCGTACTCAACGACCACGCCCGCAGGCTCAAGGTGCCGATGCGCCTCGGGCGCGGCGGCGACGTCATGGGCTGGCGCGAGCACGGCAGCCGCAGCAACCACTACTTCGCCGACGCCGCCGGGCGCCTGATCATCGACGGCATCGAGGCCCTGCGCTCGGCCACCTGGAACTTCGCCTCCTTCAGCCTGGAGAACGTCGCCCAGGAGCTGCTGGGGGAGGGCAAGGCCATCGACGACCCCTATCACCGCATGGACGAGATCAACCGCATGTTCGCCGAGGACAAGCCGGCCCTGGCCCGCTACAACCTCAAGGACTGCGAGCTGGTCACGCGCATCTTCGAGCACACCCGGCTGCTGGACTTCCTGCTGGAGCGGGCCAGCGTCACCGGCCTACCGGCCGACCGCAGCGGCGGCTCGGTGGCGGCCTTCACCCACCTGTACCTGCCGCCCATGCACCGCCAGGGCTTCGTCGCGCCGAACCTGGGGGAGAAGCAGCCCGAGGCCAGCCCTGGCGGCTTCGTCATGGATTCCCGCCCGGGCCTCTACGACTCGGTGCTGGTGCTGGACTACAAGAGCCTCTACCCCTCGATCATCCGCACCTTCCTGATCGACCCGATCGGCCTGGTGGAAGGGCTGCACGACCCCCGTGACGAGGCCTCGGTGGAGGGCTTTCGCGGGGCCCGTTTCTCCCGCACCCAGCATTGCCTGCCGGCCATCGTCGAGCGCGTCTGGCAGGGACGCGAGGCGGCCAAGCGCGAGGGCAATGCGCCGCTGTCCCAGGCGCTGAAGATCATCATGAACGCCTTCTACGGCGTGCTCGGCTCCAGCGGCTGTCGCTTCTTCGACACCCGCCTGGCCTCGTCCATCACCCTGCGCGGCCACGCGATCATGCGGCGCACCCGCGAACTGATCGAAGCCCAGGGGCACCAGGTGATCTACGGCGACACCGACTCCACCTTCGTCTGGCTTGGCCGCGCCCATGAGGAAGCCGAGGCGGTGGCCATCGGCAAGGCCCTGGTGGCCGGGGTGAACCAGTGGTGGCGCGAGCACCTGGCCCGCGAGTTCGGGCTCACCAGCGCCCTGGAGCTGCAGTTCGAAACCCACTACCAGCGCTTCCTCATGCCCCGCATCCGTGGCGCGGAGGAGGGCAGCAAGAAGCGCTACGCCGGCCTGGTGCGCCGTGATGGCCGCGAGGACATGGTGTTCAAGGGCCTGGAGACGGTGCGCACCGACTGGTCGCCCCTGGCTCAGCGTTTCCAGCAGGAGCTGTACCTGCGGGTGTTCCGCGGCGAGCCCTGGCAGGCCTGGGTGCGTGACTACGTGCAGCGCACCCTCGCCGGCGAGCTGGACGACCTGCTGGTGTACCGCAAGCGCCTGCGCCGCCGGCTCTCCGACTACCAGCGCAACGTCCCGCCCCATGTGCGCGCCGCGCGCCTGGCGGACGAGCACAACCAGGCCCTGGGGCGTCCACGGCAGTACCAGAGTGGCGGCTGGATCAGCTACGTCATCGCCCTCGCCGGGCCCGAGCCGCTGGAGGCCCGGCGCACGCCCATCGACTACGAACACTACGTCAGTCGCCAGCTCAAGCCGGTGGCGGATGCCATCCTGCCCTTCGTCGGCGGCGACTTCGACAAGCTGCTGGACGGTCAGTTGGAGCTGTTCTGAGGGCAAACGGGACGCACCTCGCGACCCGTGCAAGCCGCCTATGGCGGCGCTTACGGGCCTCGCGTACTCTGGCGGGCATTTGCACTCAAGGAGCCAGAGCATGTACCAGGAAACCGTCACCCTGACCGTCAGCGCGGAACACCGGGGCCGCGAAACCGAGGCGGTGGACAACACCGGCGTCGACATCGGCCTGGAGTCCATTTCCCCCGGGCTGATGCGCGTTCACTTCAACGGCCAGCTGGACGCCCCCGACGAGCCCACCCACGTCTGCATCACCCTGGGCAACGGGCTGACCTACTACGGCCCCATCGCCGGCGGCGAAGCCAACGCCGAAGGCGGCTGGCTCACCTTCGAATGCGACATGATCGACCCCTCCCAGCTGGGTTGAGCCTCACTCCTCGTTGCGCCGGAGGCTGAGCAGTTCGCTGTAGGGCCCGACCGGCGCCTGCCCCGGGCGCTGGCGCGACGGGCGGATGTCGGTGATGACGTAGCCCAGCGCGCCTCCAGCCACCCCTCGATGCGGTCGATCGGGCGGGAAGGTGCGGGTAGGCCGGGTTGTTCCAGGGAGAGTATCGAGAAGGCGATGGCCTTGATGTTCGGCAGGCCTCGCGTGTTCATGCGCATGTACCGGGTTTCACCCCGACAAGCCATTCCATCCGTTCGCAGTCCCCTGCAACGGCCCGCGCCCTGACCAAAGGCGGGAGCCGTATCAGAATGCCGTTGCCGCGCAATGCTGGCGCCCTGGTGACAGGGCGCCGTCAGGGCGCGGGGCGTTCCACCAGTTGCGGTTGCAGCAGTTCGCCGAAGCGTCTTTTAAGGTCCTCCACCGGCTCCTGGTCATGAGCACGGCGCAGGCGTTGCACCGCCTCCGCCGGCCAGCCTTCGCGGCCCCAGGCTTCCAGTGCATTGAGGGCCATGTGGCGGTTGCGCACCACAGGGCTGCCCAGGGCCGTATCCAGCAGGTCCCAGCCCTGGCCGGGGAAGGCGCCCAGGCGCTGGACGATGAAGTCCAGGTCACCGTGGGCCTGGTACGCCAGGCCCAGCCCCAGGGCCGTGCCCGGCCCGCTGGCGATGGCCGCCAGGTCCAGGCGTTCGCGGGCCAGGTCCAGCACCTGGGCGATACGGGCCGGGTCGTCGCTCTGCATCAGGTGGTACCAGGCGCTGGAGCGGCCTTCGCGCTGGCGGGTCAGCCAGCGTTCCCAGCAGTCGATGCCGAGGAGGCCGGCGGCCTGGGCCGCTTCGTGGAAGCGTCTGTCATCGGCCTCGTCCAGGCCCTGGTTCACCAGGGCCGCCCAGCGTTCCGGCTGGCACAGCTCCCGCGCACGTCGGAGGATTTCCTCGCGCAGCGCCTCGCTCCAGCCATGCACATGCAGCAGGTTCCAGTCGGTATGGGGGCTCTCGATGAAGTCGGCGATCTGGGCGGCAACGATCAGATGGGCCAGGGCCCGTGGCGGGCGGCGGGCCAGGTGGTCGAGCAGCAGGAGCACCACCTCGGCGCCGTCGGCGTAGTCATAAATGTCCCGTGCCGGGCCGCCGGCCAGCAGGGCACCCACCAGTTCGTTGGCGGCATCCAGCAGGCCGTCGTCGACGTCCTGCCCGCTCAGCACCGCCAGCAGGTTGCCACCCACCGCGCAGGGGTAGGCGAGGTATTCCACCATGATCGCGTTGCGGTAACCCTCGCGCAGCAACCATTCCTGCACCTCGGGCGAGGGCGCCAGTGCCAGGCGTTCCACCAGGTGGATGCGGCCCCAGCCATGGACCTTGCGCGCCAGGCTCCACCAGGCGCGTTCGCGTTCCGGTGGCGCCAGGCTGCAGCCCAGGGCCACGGCGGCGTACAGGGTGAATTCCTCGTGCAGGCCGAAGGTGAGGAAAAGCTCGCGCTGGCTGCCGCTGTCCAGCGCGCCGAGCAGGGCCAGGGCGAACTTCACGGCGCCGCGATCCGGGCTGCTGCGCGCCAGCCACAGGGCCAGCGCGTGCAGCCGAGCGCGGGGCAGGCCGGGGCGGGCCAGCAGGCGTTCGATGAGTGGGTCGATGAAGGCCAGCACGCTGCCATCGGCCACCTGCTGGTAGAGCCGAGGCAGGTTCGGCGTCGGGTCGTCCAGCGTGGCCAGCAGCAGGTCGTGGATGGCCTGGGCGGCCTGCAGGTCATCGCCGGCGGCGTGGTGGCCGAGTACGCCGTCCAATGCGCCGGGTGCCCAGCTCAGCCCGTCACCGTCCCCGGCGTCTTCGTCGGGCAGTTCGAGGCCGCCGGCGGGCAGGCCTTCGGCGGCCTCGGCATAGGGCCGGAGGACGCTGTACAGGCTGGGCCGGGCCGGGTCCCAGGGGATGGGGTAGCCCTGGGTCTGGCCCTTGTCGTCGCGGACGATGCGGAAGAAGGAGGCGATCCAGTTTTTCATCGGGAAGGGGCGTGGTGGCAAACCACTCCTCTTACCTGAAGCCCCCGGCGCGGGCAATCGCCACGTGCCGGGAGCCCGACGCAATCCACAACCCCACCGACGAGCGTCAGGCGGTGCGCTGGCGAACCTGCTCCAGCAAGGCCTGCAGCACCCCGCGCAGGGCGTCCAGGGCCGCTGGCCGGTGCTCGTCCTCCGCACGGCGCAGGCCCTCGCAGGCCTTCATCAGGGCTGGCGAATCGATGGTGCAGGCCAGCCCGCCGAGGCGGTGGGCGGTCTGCGCCACGTAGCGCTCGGTGCTGGTGCCGTCGGGGATCTGGCCCAGGCGTTCCAGTTCGTCCCCCAGGTTGCGCCGCAACTCTTCCATCAGGGTCGCCAGCAGGGTCGGGTCGGCGCCGCGGATGCCTTCCAGGTGACCGAGATCGAACAGTGCGCCCGGCTGTTCTGCCGTGGCCTCGGCATCGGGTTCGGCCTGGGCCTGGCAGGCCAGGGCTTCGGCCAGGCGGCCGAGGGTCACCGGCTTGACCATCAGATCGTCCATGCCGGCTTCGCGGCAGCGTTGGGCCTCGTCGGCCAGGGCGCTGGCGGTGTAGCCGACGATGCGCAGCCGGGGGCGCTGGTCCTGAGCCTCGCGGTCACGCACTGCACCGGTGAGGGCGTAGCCGTCCATGTCCGGCATGTTGCAGTCGGTGATCAGCAGGTCGAAGGCTTCTTCCTCCAGGGCAGCCAGAGCGCTGTCGCCGTCGCCAACGAAGCGCGCCTGGTGACCCAGGGCTTCCAGTTGCTGCACCAGTACCAGCCCGTTGATCGACAGGTCGTCCACCACCAGGGCGCGCAGCGCGCGCGTAGCGCCGGCGGCCTCCACCACCGGGGCTTCCAGTGGCTCGGCGGCGGCCTCCCAGGCAGCGGGGAGTTCCACACCCACTTCGCAGCCCTGGCCGGGCTCGCTTTCCAGCCACAGGCGGCCACCCATCAGGCCCACCAGGTGGCGGCAGATGCTCAGCCCCAGCCCGGAGCCGCCGTAGTGGCGAGCGGTTTGAGCGCCGCCCTGCTGGTAGGGCTCGAGGATGCGGTCCTGCATGTGGCGGGGAATGCCGATGCCGGTGTCGCTGACCATCAGCACCAGGCGCGATTGTCCCGGCGCGGTGTCTTCGACCCGGGCCACCAGGCGCACCCGGCCGTGGGCAGTGAACTTCACGGCATTGCCCAGCAGGTTGAACAGCACCTGACGCAGGCGCAGTGGATCGAGCCGGTAGCGGCGATCGGCCGGCAGTTTGCAGTCCAGTTCCAGCTCCAGGCCCTTGCTGCGCGCCTGGGCGCCGAACAGGTCGAGCGCGCCACGCAGCAGCGGCAGCGGCGCCACCGGTTCGAAGGCCAGTTGCATGCTGCCGTTCTCGATGCGGTCCAGGTCGAGGATGTTGCCGATCAGGGCGATCATCGAGGTCGCCGACTGCTGGGCGATGCGCAGGTTCTCGGACGGTGTGGCCTGGGCGCGGGCCTCCAGTTCCAGCAGGCCGACCAGGGCGTTGAGCGGGGTGCGCAGCTCGTGGCTCATGGTGGCGAGGAAGCGCCCCTTGGCAGCGCTGGCCTGCAGCGCGTCACGGCGGGCCTCGCGCAGCTCGGTCTCCAGGGCCTTGCGGTCGCTGATGTCGATCCAGCCGCCAAGCAGCCCTTGCAATTGACCGCCGGCGCTGTAGAAGGGCACCACCCACTGGTAGAGATCGTGCTCGCGGCCGTCGATCTCGATGCGACCGTCGAAGAAACGCGGCTGGCGGTTCTGTTGCAGCAGTTGGTACTCCGCCTCCATGGCCTGGGCCAGGCTCGCCGGGGTGATGCCCTGCTGGCGCACGGTGGTGCCGCGCAGTTGCTCGAGGTCGCAGCCGAAGAACTGCTCGTAGGCGCGGTTGCAGGTGCTCAGGCGCCCCTGCAGGTCACGCACGTAGAGCGGCGTCGGCAGGCCGTTGAGCAGGGAGAACTGGAAGGCCAACTGGTCGCTGAGTTGTCCCTGGGCCTCGCGGCGCTGTTGGATTTCCCGGCGCAGGCGCCAGTTCCACAGCAGTGACAGGGCCACCACCACCAGGGCCAGGATCGACAGGTGCCAGAAGTCCTCCGGCAGGCGCTCCAGCCAGTTGCCGGCCGGCGCGGCGAGCAGCTTGATGCCGTCACCGAATTCGCCGCTCTGGGCCAGGGAGCCGAGCAGCTTGTCGAGAATGCCGCGCAGCTCCGGCACTTGTCCGCTGACCGCCAGCATCTGCGGCGGGGCTGCCGCTTCCACGCGCTGGCCCAGGCGCAATCCCTGGCGCTCCAGCCACTGCTGGTGGCTGGGGCTGCCGCCGAGGTTGTCCAGGCTGGCGTCGACCTCGCCCAGGCGCACCCGCTCCATGGCCTGGGGTGCGTTCTCGGTACGCACCAGGATGATCGCGGGGTAGCGCTTTTCCAGGTAGTCGATCAGCGGATGGTGCCGGGGCAGGGCCAGGCGGCGGCCGGTCATGGCTTCCAGGGAGCTGGGGGAACTGGCGTCCTGGCGGACCACGAAGGCCCAGCCGCGTGCGCCGAAGGGCTCGGTGTAGAGCACGCCGGGGCTCGCGCTGCCGTCGAGGGTGCTGGCCAGGTCGGCCTCGCCCCGTGCCAGGCGTTGTCGGTCGCGGGCTGCACCTTCGCTGTCGAGCAGTTCCAGCTTGAGCTGGTAGGTGTCGCCCAGTTGCTTCAGCAGCTCCAGGCCCAGGCCCGACCATTTGCCCCGGGCGTCGCGGAAGAAGTAGGGCGGCGCCTCGTCGAGGATCAGCCGCAGGCGGGGTTGCCGGTCCAGCCAGCCTTCCTGGGCGCTGTCCAGGGCGAAGGCACCGGTGGGCGAGAACAGACGCGGCGCTTCGGTCCAGTGGGCGAGGATGATTTCGCGCTGGTGTTCGTCGAGGGTGCCGAGCACGTAATCCACCAGCGTCAGCAGGCGAGTGTCTTCGGCGCGGCTGGCGAAGCTGAAGCCACCACTGGAGAGGTTGGCGGCGAACTTGTTCTGCAGGGCTACACCGGGCCGGGCGCGCATGTGGTGGTCCACCCGCAGCTTGTCGCCGATGAAGGCATCGGCTTTGCCACTGAGCACCTGGTCAAAGCCTTCGGCGGTGCTGCGCACAGTCTCCAGGTGGGCGGCGGGGTAGGCGTTGCGCACCTGCTCGGGGTTCAGGTACTGGGACAGCACCAGCACGCGCTTGTCGGCCAGGTCCGGCGGCAGGCAGGGGTCGTCGCGGCGGCCGAGGATGATCGGGGTGTCGTCCAGGTAGGGGCGGCTGTAGGCCAGCCCGGGCTCGCGCCGCTCGTACCCGGTGACGCGGGTCAGCAGATCGACTTCGCCGGCCTTGAGGCCCCGGATGGCGGCCTCGACGCTGGGAAAGGGGACTTCCTCGATGCTGCGCCCGACGAAGGCGCCGATCCGCGCCAGGTAGTCGTGGGTGATGCCGCGCAGCATGGCGCTGCCGGGGTACTGCGGCCACTGGCTGATGGGCCGCACCACCGCCACGCGCACCGGGTGCTCGGGCAGGCCGGCGCCCAGTGCGGCGAGCTGGGCCAGGTCCAGCGGTGGCGAGGCGCCGGCAGGGGCGTGCCAGCCCGGGCCTGCCAGCAACGCCAGCAGGGCGAGCAGCGCCAGCGCGCGCCGCTTCAGCACAGCCCGGCTTCCTGGATGTAGTGGAACAGCCCGGCATTGGTGTCGATGCCCAGCTTGCGCATGGCGCTGCTCTTCTGCGCGCTGATGGTCTGCTTGCTGCGATTGAGGTGCAGGGCGATCTCGCCGATGGCCATGCCGCTGCCGTACAGGCGCAACACTTCCGCCTCACGCGGGGAAAGCTCCTCGGCGCTGGCCAGGGGCTTGCCGTGCTCGGCTTCGCTTTCGCCCAACTGACGGCGGATCGACTCGGAAAGGAACGGGCGGCGCAGGCTGGCGCGCAGCGCACGGGGCAGGTCGGCCAGCAGGCCGCGCTTGCTCACCAGGCCCTGGATGCCCAGGCGCAGCAGGGAGCTGGCCAGGGCGGCGTTGCCGAGCATGGTGACGACGATGATGGCCATCTGCGGATAGCGGTTGCGCAGGTGTTGCACCAGGCGCAGGCCGTCGGCCTGGCGGCTGTCCGGCATCATCAGGTCGGTGATCAGCAGGTCGCAGGCCTGCCGGTCCAGGAGTTGGTAGAGGCCGTCGACGTCATGGGCCTCGCCGACGATGGCAAGGTTGGGTTCGTCGGCCAGAAGGGCGCGCAGGCCGATCAGGGTGATCGGGTGGTCATCGACTATGACGGTTCTCAGAGTCATGCATGGCCTCGGCTCGGATGGGGGCGGGGCGCATGTTAGTGACTCGCGGCGTTCAGAAAAGGGGCGGAGCCCGTCATTGGGCCGGATTAAGTAATGCCCTTCTATTTCGTAGGAAAAACCCTACATTTACAGTCTTAATCGGAAAAATCTCGTTGAGTTCGGGGTAGCTGCCGGGCAGCATTCCACCCCGCCCGTCACTCCGGCTGGCCGCTCGGGTTGGCCACGATGGCGCTGTCCAGCGCAGCGATCATCGATTCCACCAGGCCCGGCTGCTGCTGTTCGCTGGCATCGCGTACCGGAGCCAGGCCGGCCACCCGGGCCGGTGCCTCGGGGTGGCCGTGGTCGGCGGCCACGGCGAACCAGGCGTAGGCCTCCAGCTCGGGTTGCAGGGACGGGTAGGTGCCGTCGAGCAGGCGCTGGCCGTAGTCGTACATCGCCTGCGGGTCACCGGCGAGGGCCTGGCGCTTGGTGGCTTCCGCCTCGGCCTCGCGGGTGACCGGTTCCGCGTCGAGGGCGATGGCGGTGGCGTCGCGTTCGGCAGGGGCCACCGGGTCGCTGGCCAGGCAGGGCAGCCCCGGTTGCTCGGCGCTGGCCGGCAGCGGCTGGCCGGCGTCCTGCTGCTGAGCCATCTGGTACAGCGCGGTGGCGATGCGGTCGCCGGCGGCGCTGGCCACCTTCAACTGGGCCAACCCGCGTTCGCGGTCGGCCAGGTCGGGCTGGCAGGTGCCGAGGTAGAGCAGGCTCAACTCGCGCAGGGCCCGGTCGTTGGTGCGCGCGGCCTTCTCCAGCAGGCGCTTGCCGTAGTCCAGGTCCAGCGGTACGCCGGTGCCACGCAGGTAGTTCCAGGCCAGCACCCGGCTGGCCTCGGCGTTGCCCAGGGCATCGGCCTGGCTGAGGTGGTTGAGGGCCTGGGCCGGGTCGGCGGGCACGCCGTTACCCACCAGGTAGTGATGGGCCAGTTCGTAATGGGCGCGGCCGTTGCCGGCGTCGGCGGCCTGCAGCAGCAGTTGCAGGGCGGTTTCCTTGTCGCCCTGCTGGTCGGTGAGCACGGCCTGGGCCAGGGTTTCGGCGGCCGGCTCGACACGGGGCCTGACCAGACGGGTACGGCCCTTGATCTCGGTGGCGGGGGCCTCCACCACCCATACCAGCGGTGCCTCATAGCTGGGCACGCCGTAGACCGGGTCTTCCGGTGGCAGGGGGCGGTTGCCGCTGAGAATGGCGGGTTTGGAGTGGAGCGGTTGGAAACCGGAGCTGCAGCCGGCGATGAACAGGGCGGCGAACAGCAGGGAAAGGCGCGGATTCATGGCGTGACAGAAGGGGATACGGCTCGAAAGGCGCATAGCATTCCAGACTGTGGCGCGCCTTCCAAGGCGTCTGTGCCGCCGGTTCGCATTCCGTGCGCGGGGGAGCCGTCATCGTCCCCCGGCGGCCGGGGGCGTCAGCCGTTGATCAGGTTGCGCAGGCGGATGTCCTGGAAGCTGAGGGGGATCGACCCCGGCTCCTTCTCTTCCTTCTGCTGTTGCTGCTGCAGGGCGTTCAGCTCGGTCATGCGCTGGGCGATCATCTTCTCCACCTGCTCGCGCTTCTCCGGTGGCATTTTTTCCAGATCCTCCTCGGTCAGTCCCATCTGCTTGAGGATCTTGTCGCGGATCTTCTCCGAGTCGGTCTTCTCCATGTAGGCATGGAACTCCTGGGAGGCCTTGCTGGCGACGGGTTTCTCGACGCTGGCCGCCGCGCGCTCGGCGTCGGGGTAGACCTCGTCGCGGACGCGCTCGCCGTTGTTCTGCAGGTCCACCTTGAGGCGGGCGAAGGCTTCGTCGTAGGCCGCATCGCGCTGGGCTGCTCGCGTGTCGGGGGCTGGGGTGTTCTGGCGCAGGGTACGGGCGGTTGGCGCCGGTGCGGGATCGCTGGTTGCGGCTGCCTGGCCGCGGCTGACGAGCCGTGCGCTGGCGGTGACATCGCGCGAGCGGGTGGGGTCGACGGAGAACAGGCCCATGGTGATTCCCTCCGGAAAATTCCTTGTCGGGGGCCGGGTAGCAAGCGCTGTGCCATGGGCTGGAGCGCCCGTTCCAGGGCCTTCACCCACTCCGCAGAGAGGATCGGGCGGCAACGGCCTGCCGCAGGCGACCGTGGCCTTGCCGCTCGGGTAGACTGCGCCGCGAATTCCCGGGAGGAGTCCCATCATGGATGCGCTGTCGCCGCTGGCGGCCTACGAAGACGCACTGGCCCGTCAGGGCTTTGCCGAGGACCCGGCGCAACGCCGCGCCGCCACGCTGCTGGAGGTTTGCCAGCAGGCCCTGCAGGCCGGCGAGCCGAGGGTGCGGGGCGTGTACCTGTGGGGGCCGGTGGGGCGCGGCAAGACCTGGCTGATGGACCGCTTCCACGCCAGCCTGTCGGTGTCCGCCCGGCGCCAGCACTTCCACCACTTCATGCGCTGGGTGCACCAGCGGCTGTTCGCCCTGACCGGCACGCCGGACCCGCTGCTCGCCCTGGCCCGTGAGCTGGCCACCGAGGTGCGGGTGCTGTGCTTCGACGAGCTGTTTGTCAGCGACATCGGCGATGCGCTGATCCTCGGGCGGCTGCTGCAGGCGATGTTCGACGAGGGCGTGACCCTGGTGGCCACCTCCAACCAGCTGCCTTCGCAGTTGTATGCCGACGGCTTCAACCGTGACCGCTTCCTGCCCGCCATCGCCGCCCTGGAGCGACACACCGACGTCGTGGAAGTGGACGGCGGTCAGGACCACCGCCTGCACCCGGGCGCCGTGACCCAGCGCTATTGGGTGGCCGAGCCGGACGCCCTGGCCGGGGTGTTCCGCACCCTGAATGGCGATGCACCGGCCACCGATGCGCCGCTGCAACTGGCCCACCGCGAGGTGACGGTGCGCCTGCGCGGCGAGGGCGTGCTCTGGTGTGACTATGCCCACCTGTGCGAGGCACCCCTGGCGGCGCTGGATTTCATCGAGCTGTGCGACCGCTTCCCGGCCATCCTCCTCGGCGCGGTGCCGGTGCTGGGTGCAGCCGAGCGGGAAGGGCGCATCGCCCGTGGCACCGAGGACGCTGCCGAGAAGGTCGCCGCCGGCGACCGCCAGTTGCCGCGCCTGTCGCCCAAGGACGACGGCGTGCGCCGCTTCATCGCCCTGGTGGATGAGTGCTACGACCGCCGGGTGCCGCTCTACCTGGAGGCTGCCGTGCCGCTGGAGGCGCTCTACACCGAGGGCGGGCTGGCCTTCCCCTTCCGCCGTACCCTGAGCCGTCTGCGGGAGATGCAGATGACGCGATTCGCATGAGCCCCCGTAGGATGTGGTGAGCTCGCGAACCGCATCGTTCCGGTCCCGATCCTTGGTCCGCGATCCCAGGGCTTGTCTTTCGTCAAATGGGGCTCGCCCGGGAAGGCGAGACGGAGTCGGTAATCGACTTGACCCCATAACAACGGCGCTGGAGCCAGCCAAAAAAGACCGGCCACAGGGCCGGTCGAATCGCTCACGGAGAATCGAGGCTGATCAGGCGCCTTCCGGGCGCTTGAGCACCAGGGTGAGGATGTCGTAGCTGGCCACCAGCTCGCCGTGCTGGTTGGTGACCTCCACGTCCCAGGCGACCACACCCTGGGGTTCGCCTTTGGGGCTCTTCTTGCCCTGGTCGATCTTGCGTTTGCAGGTCAGGCGCGCCTGGAGGGTGTCGCCGATACCCACCGGCTCGATGAAGCGCAGGGTGTCCAGGCCGTAGTTGGCCAGCACCGGGCCGGGTGCGGGGGAGACGAACAGGCCGGCGGCAGCGGAGAGCACGAAGTAGCCATGGGCGATGCGCTTGCCGAATTGGGAGTCCCGGGCCGCCAGTTCGTCGAAGTGCATGTAGAAGTGGTCGCCCGAGAGGCAGCCGAAGTTGACGATGTCCGCCTCGGTCACGGTGCGGCGGTGGGTCAGCAGCGACTCGCCGATCTGCAGCTCGTCGAACCAGCGGCGGAACGGGTGCACCTCGGTCTCGATCACCCGGGCGCCGCGCACGTGCTCGCGGGTGACGGCGGCCAGCATGCTCGGCGAGCCCTGCACGGCGGTGCGTTGCAGGTAGTGCTTCACCGCGCGCAGGCCGCCCAGCTCCTCACCGCCGCCGGCGCGGCCGGGGCCGCCGTGCTTGAGCATCGGCAGCGGCGAGCCGTGGCCGGTGGATTCGGCGGCGGCCTCGCGGTCGAGGATGTGCACGCGGCCGTGCAGGGCGCCCATCATCGGCCCCACGCGGGCGGCGACGGCCGGGTCCTTGGTGACCAGGCTGGCCACCAGGCTGCCCTTGCCTCGGGCGGCCAGGGCGACGGCCTCGTCCAGGTCCTCGTAGGCCATCAGGGTGCTCACCGGGCCGAAGGCCTCGATGTCGTGGGCGCCGCCCTCGGCGTGCGGGTCGCGGGCGCGCAGCAGGGTGGGGGCGAAGAAGGCGCCTTCGGCCACGCCCTCGCCACGGGGGGTGAAGCCGTCGCGGGCGCCGAACAGCAGCTCGCTGCCGGTCAGCAGGGCGCTCACCCGCTCGGCGACGTCCGCCTGCTGGGCATGGGAGGCGAGGGCGCCCATCTTCACGCCCTCCACCGACGGGTCACCCACCACTACCTTGGCCAGGCGCTCGCGCAGGCGTTCGGCCACGGCGTCGATGTGCTTCGCCGGGACGATGGCGCGGCGGATGGCGGTGCATTTCTGCCCGGCCTTGACGGTCATCTCGCGGGCCACTTCCTTGACGAAGAGGTCGAACTCCGGGTCGTCCGGGTTGATCTCCGGGGCGAGGATGGCGCAGTTCAGCGAATCCGCCTCGGCATTGAAGGGGATGGAGTGGCGCACCAGGTTGGCGTTCACTCGCAGCTTGGCAGCGGTGTCGGCGGAGCCGGTGAAGGTCACCACGTCCTGGCCCTGGAGGCGGTCCAGCAGGTCGCCGGTACTGCCGATCACCAGTTGCAGGCTGCCTTCCGGGAGCAGGCCGGACTCGTGCATCAGGCGCACGGTGGCCTCGGTCAGGTAGCTGGTGGCGCTGGCCGGTTTGACGATGCAGGGCATACCGGCGAGGAAGGTGGGGGCGAACTTTTCCAGCATCCCCCAGATGGGGAAGTTGAAGGCGTTGATGTGCACCGCCACGCCGCCGCGCGGCACCAGGATATGGGTGCCGGCGAACTGGTTGTGCTTGCCCAGGGGCAGGGCCGGGCCTTCGTGGACGAGGTTGCCGGAGGGCAGCTCGCGGGCGCCGACACCGGCATAGGCGAACAGGGTGCCGGTGCCGCCCTCGATGTCGATCCAGCTGTCGGTACGGGTGGCGCCGCTGTGGTGGGAGAGGGCGTAGAGCTGCTCCTTGCGCTCGTTGAGGTACAGCGCCAGGGCCTTGAGGCGCGCGGCGCGCTGTTGGAAGTCCAGGGCCATGAGCGCCGGGACGCCGCGGGTGCGGCCGAAGTCCACGGCTTCGGCGAAGTCCGGCGTTTCTTCATGGGTGCGGAACAGCGGTTGCCCGTTGAGGGCGCTGCGCAGCACTTGGGCACCGTGCTGGCCGATCCAGCGGCCGCCGATGAAGCTCTGCAGGGTGGGGGCGTTGCTCATGGGGATTCTCCGTGAAAAAGGCCGGCACTCCGGGTGCCGGCTGGGTCTCGTGGGTGGCGCAACCAGAGGGCCAGGGTGGCGAGCAGCGGTGTGGTCCGGTTGAGGCGTTTCATTGTTGTTGTGTCCGTCAAGCCGTCGGGTCAGTGGCGGCTGGCAGCGGCGGCGCCGATGCCGGTCATGGAGCGGATGAACTGCGCCAGGTAGCGGCCGCGTTCCTGCCGGGCGCGCTCGGAGGCGTCCGTCACCGAGAACGCCCAGGCACTGAAGAAGGCCAGGCCCATGGAGAACAGCGCCGGGTTGGAGTAGGGGAACAGCGGCGTTTCGTGGTGCAGCACGTTGACCCACACCGCCGGGCTGAGCACCAGCAGGACGATGGCCGAGAGCAGCCCGGCGACGCTGCCGGCGACCGCGCCACGGGTGGTCAGGCCCTTCCAGAACATGGAAAGGAACAACACCGGGAAGTTGACCGAGGCGGCGATGGCCAGCACCAGGCCGGAGAGGAAGGCGATGTTCTGTGATTCGAAGAGCAGCCCGAGGATCACCGCCAGCACGCCGATGCCGAGGGTGGCGATGCGCGAGACGCGCATTTCCTCACGCTCGCTGGCCTTGCCCTTGCGCACCACGCAGGCATACAGGTCGTGGGACACGGCGGAGGCGCCGGACAGCGCCAGCCCGGCCACCACCGCGAGGATGGTGGCGAAGGCCACGGCGGAGATGAAGCCGAGGAACAGGCTGCCGCCCACCGCGTGGGACAGGTGCACCGCCACCATGTTGCCGCCGCCGATGATGGCGCCGGCCGCATCACGGAACTCGGGGTTGGTGCCCACCATGACGATGGAGCCGAAGCCCACCACGATCAGCAGCAGGTAGAAGTAGCCGATGAAGCCGGTGGCGTAGAACACGCTCTTGCGGGCTTCCCTGGCGTCGCTGACGGTGAAGAAGCGCATGAGGATGTGCGGCAGGCCGGCGGTGCCGAACATCATGCCGAGCCCCAGGGAGATGGCGTCGACGGGGTTCGACAGCAGCCCGCCCGGCGCCATGATCGCGGTGCCCTTGGCGTGCACCTCGGTGGCGGCAGCGAACATCGCCTCGGTGCTGAAGCCGAAGTGCCGGAGCACCATGAAGGCCATGAAGCTGGTGCCGGAGAGCAGCAGCACCGCCTTGATGATCTGCACCCAGGTGGTGGCCAGCATGCCGCCGAAGGTGACGTAGCAGACCATCAGCGCGCCCACCAGCAATACCGCCTGCAGGTAGCTGAGGCCGAACAGCAGTTCGATCAGCTTGCCGGCGCCGACCATCTGCGCCACCAGGTACATCAGCGCCACGGTGAGGGTGCCGAAGGCCGCGGTGATGCGGATCGGGCTCTGTTCCAGGCGGTAGGACACCACGTCGGCGAAGGTGAACTTGCCCAGGTTGCGCAGGCGTTCGGCGATCAGGAAGAGGATGATCGGCCAGCCGGCGAGCACGCCCAGGGCGTAGAGCAGGCCGTCGTAGCCGTTCATGAACATCATCGCGGAGATGCCGAGGAAGGACGCCGCGCTGATCATGTCGCCGGCGATCGCCAGGCCATTCTGGAAGCCGGTGAGGCCGCCACCGGCGGTGTAGAAGTCGGCGGTGGAGCGGGTGCGCAGGGCGGCCCAGCGGGTGATGCCGAGGGTGAACACGACGAAGGCCAGGAACATGTAGATGGCCGTCCAGTTCAGCGGGCGGCTGGCATCGGCGGCGAAGGCCAGCGGCGAGGCCAGCAGGCCGGCGCCGAGCAGCAGGGAGGCGAGCGCTTTCATGGGGCGAGCACCTTTTTGACCTTGTCGTTGAGCGGGTCGATGACGCTATTGGTCTTCGAGACGTAGATGCCGGTGAGGGCGAACGACAGCAGGATCACGCCGACGCCCACCAGCATGCCGACGCTGGTGACGCCGCCACTGAGGGACTGGCCGAGCACGCCGGGGGCGAAGGCCACCAGCAGCACGAAGCCGTAGTAGATGACCAGCATGGCGCCGGTGAGGGACCAGGTCAGGCGCTGCTTGCGCCGGACCAACTGAATGAAATCCGGGTGCTGCCGGATGCGTTCGAGGTCGTGCGGGGTCATGGGTGCTCTCTCTTGTTGTGGTTGTAGAGGCGGTGCAACGCAGGTGAAGCGGGTGGAGCTGTCTCTTCGTAGGGTGGGCTTCAGCCCACCGATGGCTGCACGGGACGTGGTGGGCTGAAGCCCACCCTACGGAGCGAGTCGGTTCAGGGCTGGTCGAAGTCGAGGACGACCCTGTCGCTCACCGGGTAGGACTGGCACGAGAGCACGTAGCCGGCGGCCACTTCGTAGTCCTCCAGGGCGAAGTTGCTGTCCATCTCCACCTCGCCTTCGATGACCTTGCACTTGCAGGTGGAGCACACCCCGGCCTTGCAGGAGTAGGGCAACTCCAGGCCCTGGGCGTTGCCGGCTTCGAGCAGGCTCTGGGTGTTGCGCGGCAGGTCGAAGCTCAGGGCGCGGCCGTCGCTGATGACGGTGACCTGGCTGCTGGCGCTGTTGGCGGCACGGGCGGCTTCGCGGGCCTGGCGGCGGGCGGCGGCGCCTTCGCTGGCGAAGAGTTCGAAATGGATGCGTTCGGCCGCCAGGCCGTGGCCCTGCAACTGGTCGCGGACGGTCTCGGTCATGGCCTGCGGACCGCAGATGAAGGCGGCATCCAGGGCCTTCACGTCGATCCAGCGGGCGAACAGTTGGCCGCATTTGTCGGCGTCGATGCGGCCGTTGTAGAGGTCCACGTCCTGCTGCTCGCGGCTGAACACGAAGATCAGGTTGAGGCGCTGGAGGAAGCGGTTCTTCAGGTCCTCCAGTTGTTCGCGGAACAGCGCGGAGGCGCTGGAGCGGTTGCCGTAGAGCAGGGTGAAGCGGCTGCGGGGCTCGCGCTCGAGGGTGGTCTTGATGATCGACAGGATCGGCGTGATGCCGCTGCCGGCCGCCACGGCGAGGTACTGGCCGTGGCGGGCCGGGTCGAGGGGCACGAAGAAGCGCCCGTCCGGCGGCATCACGTCCAGGCGCTGGCCGGGTTGCAGGCGCTCGTTGGCGAAGGTGGAGAAGCGCCCCCCGGCCACGCGCTTGATGGCCACGCGCAGTTCGCCGTCGCCGGTGCCGGTGCAGATGGAGTAGGAGCGGCGTACCTCCTCGCCATCCAGCTCGGTGCGCAGCACCAGGTACTGGCCCTGGGTGAAGTGGAAGGCTTCGGCCAGGCTCTCGGGGATGTCGAAGGCGATGGACACGGCGTCGCGGGTTTCCGGGCGCACGTCCTTGATGGTCAGGCTATGGAATTGGCTCATGTTCTCTCCTGCGGCTTGGCCGCGCGGGGGACGAAGGCGAGCGCCGCCGTTCGTGCTCGCCCGCCTAGATGCACTTGAAGTAATCGAACGGCTCCAGGCAGTCCCTGCAGCGGTGCAGGGCCTTGCAGGCGGTGGAGCCGAATTCGCTGAGCTGTTCGGTGTGGGCGCTGCCGCATTGCGGGCAGCGGATCTCCGGCGCCTCCCCGAGCAGGCTGCGTTTGCTGGCGCTGCCTTCGGGCGGGGCGATGCCGTAGGCGCGCAGCCGTTCGCGGCCTTCGGCGCTGATCCAGTCGGTGGTCCAGGCGGGCGTCAGGCGGCGCTCCAGACGCGGGACGAAGCCCGCCTGCAGCAGCGCCTGCTCGATGTCCCGCTCGATCACCTCGGTGGCCGGGCAGCCGGAATAGGTGGGCGTGACCACTACATGCAGCAGGCCGCCGTCGCGCTCCAGCGCCCGCACGATGCCGAGGTCGACCACGCTGACCACCGGGACTTCCGGGTCCATCACCGCGTCCAGCACCTGCCAGGCACGGGTGATGTCGCCGGCACCCAGGGGCGCGCGGTCGCTGGCGATCAGCTCACCAGCTTGCATCGGGGTAGGCCCGCTGGAGGAACTGCATCTCGGCCAGCAGCAGGCCCAGGTGCTCGGTGTGCAGGCCCTTGCGACCGGAGAGGTAGAAGGGGCTGGCCGGCGCCGGCAACGGCAGGGTGGCAAGGGCGAATACGTCGGCGACCTTGGCCTGCCAGCCGTCGGCGATGTCCTGCGGATTCGGCGCGATGCCGGCCTCGAACAGGCGCTGCTCCACCTCGTCGGCATTCACCAGTTCGACGCTGAAGCGCCACAGCGCGCTCACGGCAGCGAGCATGCGCCGGTGGCTTTCCTCGGTGCCGTCGCCCAGGCGCTGCACCCATTCGCTGGAGCGGCGCAGGTGGTAGGTGACTTCCTTCAGCGCCTTGGCGGCGATGCCGGCGACCCGCTCGTCAGCGGAGGTGGAGAGGCCGTGCAGCACCTGGAAGTACCAGGCATCAAAGAGGAACTGCTTGGTCATGGTGACGGCGAAGTCGCCGTTGGGCTGCTCCACCAGCAGCAGGTTGCGGTAGGCGCGTTCGTCCCGGCGGTAGGCCAGGTGGTCGGCGTCGCGGCCGTCGTCCAGCAGCTCGGCGGCGTAGTCCAGCCAGTTGCGGGCCTGGCCCACCAGGTCGAGGCCGACGTTCATCAGTGCCAGTTCTTCTTCCAGGGCCGGGGCGCGGCCGCACCATTCGCACAGGCGCTGGCCCTGGATCAGGGCGCTGTCGCCGAGGCGCAGCAGGAGGTCGATGAGATCGTGCTTGGCAGTCATGGCAGGCGCCTCACATGTGACCGACTTCGGCCGGCAGCTCGTAGAAGCTGGCGTGGCGGTAGACCTTGTCCTGGGACGGGTCGAACAGCGGCTCCTTCTCGTCCGGGGCGGAGGCGGTGATCAGTGCGGAGGGCACCACCCACAGGCTCACGCCCTCGTTGCGGCGGGTGTACAGCTCGCGGGCGTTGTCGATGGCCATGCGGGCATCGGCGGCGTGCACGCTGCCGACATGCTTGTGGTTGAGGCCGTGCTTGCTGCGCACGAACACTTCAAACAGGGTCCACTCACTCATGGGGCTATCTCCTCATGGGGCCGGGTCGTGCCGGCGCCCTTCTTGTCGTCAGGTCAGGCGGCGCTGCGTTCGCGCTGCTTGCGGGCATGGGCCACGGCGGCTTCGCGTACCCAGGCGCCATCCTCGATGGCCTTGCGGCGGGTGGCGAGGCGCTCGTGGTTGCAGGGGCCGTTGCCCTTGAGCACTTCGTAGAACTCGCTCCAGTCGATTTCGCCGAAGTCGTAGTGGCCGCGCGCTTCGTTCCACTTCAGGTCCGGGTCGGGGGCGGTGCAGCCGAGGAACTCCAGTTGCGGCACGGTCTGGTCGATGAAGCGCTGGCGCAGCTCGTCGTTGCTCTGGCGCTTGATCTTCCAGGCCATGGACTGGGCGCTGTTGGGGGAGTCGGCGTCGCTCGGGCCGAACATCATCAGTGCCGGCCACCAGAGGCGGTTGATGGCGTCCTGGACCATGTCCCGCTGGGCCTGGTTACCGTGGCGCATCATGTGCAGGAGGATTTCGTAGCCCTGGCGCTGGTGGAAGGACTCTTCCTTGCAGATGCGCACCATGGCGCGGGAGTAGGGGCCGTAGGAGGTGCGCTGCAGCACCACCTGGTTGACGATCGCGGCGCCGTCCACCAGCCAGCCGATGGCGCCCATGTCGGCCCAGTTCAGTGTCGGGTAGTTGAAGATGCTGGAGTACTTCACCTTGCCGGCGTGCAGCTTGGCGACTTCCTCGTCGCGGCAGGCGCCGAGGGTCTCCATGGCGCTGTAGAGGTACAGGCCGTGTCCGGCCTCGTCCTGGATCTTCGCCATCAGTTGCAGTTTGCGCTTGAGGGTCGGCGCGCGGGTGACCCAGTTGCCTTCCGGCAACATGCCGACGATCTCGGAGTGGGCGTGCTGGGAAATCTGCCGGATCAGCGTCTGGCGGTAGCCGTCGGGCATCCAGTTCTTCGGCTCGATCTTGATCTCGGCGTCGATCCGCTCCTGGAAGGCGCGCTCCTCGGGCGACATCTCGTCCAGCGCCTTCACGCGCTTGGCGCCGGTTTCTACCAATTGTGCGTACATGCCGTTCTCCAGCCATGCAGGGTTCGTGGGAGGGCCATGGCGCTCTTTTTAAATGATACTAAATCAAATATCAAACATAAAAATATGTATCGCGTAATGGTCGTGTATCGCTTTGCGGATGGCTGGCTCCAATGCCTGAGCCGTGCATGCTTCGTATTTCCTGGATCTTGAGCGTGGTGTGACGCTCTGGGGCGAAGGTTTTGGTCGTTGGGTTGGGGGCGAAGGAGGTGTCTTGTTCCAGATTCTGTATCGTATTTTGCGATACGGAATGCTGCGCCGGTTTGTCGGCGAAAAAGCGGCATGGGGGCTCTGGTGGAGGTCGGGGCGCTGGTCTAGAGTCTTTGCCGACCAGCAAAAGGAGGGTGTGCGATGGGATGTCCGCAGGTGTGCAGCGGTGCGACGCTGCAATGCAGTTTCGGGGTGGCGCCGTCGGTGCTGAACGTGCTGCCGGTCAACCGGACGCTCACCAACAACATGCCGGCGGCGAACATCATGGATCACATTCCGCTGGTGAACATCATGCCCTTCGGCATGTGCCAGAGTCTGGCCAACCCCATGGTGGCCGCCGCCACCGCTGCCGCACTGGGCGTGCTGACGCCGATGCCGTGCATCCCCGCGACGATGTCGCCCTGGATACCGGGGGCGCCGACGATGCTGCTGGGCAACATGCCTTCGCTGGATGCCAACTGCATGCTGATGTGCAACTGGGCGGGGGTGATCAAGGTCGCCATGCCGGGCCAGATGCAGATGCTGATCCCCTAGGTACCGCTCAAGGTCGGATCAGACCTCGCTCGATTCGCTCCAGCGCCTCCACCACCAGCGCAGCCGCGAGATCGGCTTGCCCTCGGCGTCCAGCGGCCGGCCGTCCTCGGCGAAGCCCTGGCCTTCGTCCAGCGGCTTGCCGTTGAGGTAGCGGCTGCGCTGGGCCACCTGACCGTTGCCGTGGAAGCGCTGGTAGAGGCCGTCGCGCACGCCATCGCGGTACTGCTCCAGTTCGGCCAGGCTGCCGTCCGGGTAGTAGCTGCTGGCTTCGCCGTGCATCAGCCCCTGGCGGTAGCCGACCTTGCGTTGCAGCCCGCCTTCGGCGGCGAAGTACTGGGCCACGCCCTGCAGGCGGCCGTCCACGTAGGGCAGCAGCGCCGACACCTGGCCGTTGGGGTGGTAGAGGGTGCTGGTGCCGTGCAGTACGCCGTTGGCATAGAGAAGCTGGGCCTGGGGGCGGCCGGCTTCCTGGATGCGCACCGGGCCGTCGAGGGCGCCCTCTTCCAGGCGGCCCTGGAGGCGGCTGTCGCCACGGGTGAGGTCGAGATTGCCGTTGGCCATGGGCGCCTCAGTTGACCTTTACCAGTCCGCCCTTGATGGTCAGCATGCCGCCGCCGTCCACGGTCTGTTCGGCGGCGGCCTTGTTGGTGAGGCTGACGCCGGCGTCGTTGGTGAGGGTGGTACCGGCCTTGTTGTCCAGGGAGGTGCCGGCCTGGTTGGTGAGCGAGGTGCCGGCCTTGTCGGTGAGCGCCATGCCGGCCTGGGTGGTGAGGTTCTTGTCGCTCTTGGCGGTGAAGTCGCCGCTGCTCTGCAGGGTGAGGGTGCCGGTCACCTTGATGGTGAGGTTGCCGTCCACGGTCAGTTCGTAGTTGCCGCTCACCTTGTGGCTGTAGTTGCCGCCGGTGCTGTGGGTCTGGTCGGCGCCGACGCTGACGGTGCGGCTGTCCTTCACATCGAGGCTGTCGCTGCCGGTCTGGATGGTCACCGTGCGCTTGCCCTTCTCCAGGGTGATGGTCTCGTCGCCTTCCTTCACCGTGCGGGTGCGGGCGTTCTGCACCGTGAGGGTTTCGTCATGGCCGATGGTGGCAGTGCTGTCGTTGAGCACGTTGACGGTCATGTCCTTCTGCGCCTGGAGGAAGACTTCCTCGGCGTCTTTCTTGTCCTCGAAGCGCAGCTCGTTGAAGCCGCCACCGCCCTTGGAGGAGTTGGTCTTGATACCGGACTGGGTCTGGTTGTCGGGCAGGGCGTAGGGCAGGGTGTTGTCGCCGTTGTAGACGCAGCCGGTGACCAGCGGGCGATCCGGGTCGCCATCGATGAAGGTGACGATCACCTCCTGGCCAATGCGTGGGATGAACTGCATGCCGAAGCCCTTGCCGCTCCAGGGCAGCACCACGCGCACCCAGCAGGACGAGGTTTCGTCATTCTTGCCGTCGCGGTCCCAGGGGAACTGGATCTTGATACGGCCGTACTGATCGGTCCAGATCTCCTCGCCGGCCTTGCCCACCACCTGCGCGGTCTGGGTGTGCATGCGCGGCTTGGGCGTGAGCCGGGGCGGGCGGTAGGCAGTGGCCTTGGGTATGGCTTCGAAGCGGTTGCGGTAGTGCGCGTGGCTGGCGTCATGGGTGACGGCGGTCACCACCCAGTCGATATTAAGGCTGGCGTCGTCATGCCCGGTGAGGGTGAACCAGTGGCCGGGCACCAGCCAGCGGCAGTCGCTCTCGCCGATCAGGCGCTTCTCCTGGCTGCGCAGCCCGTCCACGCGCTGCTTGGTCAGCGCATCGCCACGCGCCTTGGCGATGTAGCCGCCCGGGTGCTCGTACATCGACAACGGCCCGGCCACCGCCTCGGCCTTGCTGTAGAGCGAGGTGGTGGGGGTGGTGAAGGCGTAGTCCGTGGCGCTGTATACCCCGCTCACCGCCTGCACGCTGTACTGCGCCGAGCGGATGCCATGCAGCTCGCGCACGCCGATGCCCTGGCCCAGGTAGGGCACCTTCGGCCCGTTGGGAATCGGCACGAAGGCATCACTGCTGTCGCCCAACACCAGCGTGTGCTTGCCGTCCTCGTGGGTGAAGAACCAGAAGATCCCTTCCTCCTCCAGCAGCCGCGAAACGAAGGCGAAATCCGTCTCCCCGTACTGCACGCAATACTCGCGCGGCTCGTAGCTGCCGGAGAGCGACAGCTTGAAATCGGTGAAGCCATGGGCCTTGAAGATGGTGGTGACGATGTCGCTGGTGGACAGGTTCTGGAACACCCGGTTGTTGCTGGCCAGGGTCAGCCACCAGAGCCAGGGGCGCAGCACCACCTGGTAACGGTCGGCGGTGGCATCGGCGGGGAGCTGGCGGATTTCTGCGGCCAGGGCGTCGAGGGGGCGCTGGTTGGCGTCGTTGTGGAGGGTGGCGGTGATATGCGTGGCCACGGCACTGCTCAACGTCAGCGCGGTGGCGCTGTCGCCATTGAGGGTCAGGCTGCCCAACTCGTTCAACGCCTCGTCCCCGGAAAGCGTCTGGGGGTAGAGATCCGTCAGGGCGGAGGCGCTGAGGGAGAGGCTGGTGGTTGTGTCAGTGGGGCGGGGCATTTTTACTTCCAATAAATACGGTTAAAGACATGCATACGCCCGACGTCAAAAGGGGCAAATCCCCCAGGGGCAGAATTATTTTGGAGCAGTTAGGGCCTTAATAGATATTTCCCCTTTTTGTCGGTACTTCCTCGGAGTTAGAGCGATTTTTTTGGGTTAAAACTCTCTATCCCGCTGGTTGGTTGATAAGTGCATTATGTTCTGATTTTCTTTGGGTGAGTGAGAATTGGGCCCATACCGGTGCGTGGTCGGATGTATAGTGCTTGATAGATTTTATTTCTTGGGCCGTGGTAATGGTCATATTCAGAGTGTTCTCTATTGTAACTAAGAGGTTGTCCCCGCCAGCTGATTGCAGGGTTAGTCCGTGATAGAAGATAGCGTCATAGGGATTATCAGTACCGGTGGGTTTGATGCGGAGGCTGGTTTCATTGGTGACCGCTAGATTGAACTCTGGCTGCAGAATGGTGGACACATTCTTGGTGTCCATATTGAAATCTCCGCAAAGGACTGTTGGGAATTCTTGGATGTGAGCAAGTTTCTTTATATAGCCAATTTCCTTGCTGCTCATTTCGCTTGGGTTAGGGGCGTGATAGACCATGATGGCAAAAACCTGTTTAGAGTTGTTCTCTCCAAATAGCATCATCGCTGGAACACGGTTCTTGAATGGGAGTATATTTTGTTGCGCATCTGTATTTATAAGTGATGGTTCATTTAAGGGGGTTACTCGGTCGGAGCGCCACAGGAAAGCATACAGTTCGCCCTTATTGCTCTCCTTGTGCGCATTTCCTCCAGACAAGGCATAGCGCCATTGCCCGCCAAGTATTTCTTTTAGTTGGGTGATTGCTAATGCTCCTTGGCTATTGTCATATGATTCGCCGAATAGAGGGCTTTTTATCGATGGCCGAACTTCTAGTACTGCGAGGATGTCAATATCTCGACTGCGTACTATTTCGGCTATTTGGTATATTCGAGCTATTTGTTCGTTTTCATCTTTCTGAGGGTTGTAGTTGAACTGCTTAATGTTCCAGCTCATGATGTTCATGTGTAATTTCTGCTGTGATTTTTGTGATTGGAAACTTTGTAGATGTTATCCATGAGGTAGGTTTTTCTTGGGTGGTGAATGGTGAAAATATTAGTATATTGCTTGTGCAGTGCCTGATTCTATGTGATTGGTTTCTTCGGCAAGTGATGTGAGGTTCATCATTTTCAATCGCTCGAAGTTGATTTCCCGCTACAAGCTAACGTGCTATTCGTTTGTCATGGGGAGTTGTCCGACTCTGTGAGTCCTGATCTCCTGTTTTATAAAATTTTTCACCCTGCCAACTCGGTCCGCGTCTAGCGCAGTATCAATGTTCGCTGTGTTCCAGTAGAGAGTGTCATCCAATATGTATTGCCCGCCTAGTTTCCAGTCGTTACCTAGCCAGATTCTCTGGCACCTGACACATCCCAGTACATGCCTGCCTGGAATAGAGACTGCAGCAAATTCTTCAGCGTGAATAGGCCAAGTGACACGGTCCATTAAGTAGGTCCCGTATATTTCCGGCTTTCTATTGATTATTTCCCATGCGTCGAGTTGCTGTTGCTCATAGGTATTGAAGCCTTGGGCTACATATACTGCGAAGATCCACGTCCACTCTATATCTGTATTGTTCGGAAAAAGCGCAGCTGCGCTAATTTTGGTGGATACACAGTTTGCCGAGATGGATGCCATATCGCCGCTGCGTGGTGAAGGGTCGTCTAGGCGACTGATGTAATACATGTCGTAAGGGTCGTCGGTAAAAGCATCCCTTTTTTGTTCGAAGCCGCGGCTAAAAATATATCGATAATCAATGCCGTTCAGGGAGACTCCTCGATATCCGATGATGTCAAGTGGGGCTGGATCAACTTTTGGCATCTATTCGTTCTCCATGAGTCTTTAGTGATTGTTGCGATACATAACATCCGGGTTTGAGTTTTTGCCTTCATTGTTTTGCCTTGATATCTCCTCTAAATTTTCTAGGTGCGCCGTTGGTGGTGAGCACAGGCTTGACCATGTCTGGTCTATCAAGAGTTACCCTAGGTTGAAGGGTTTTTTAATGGGCGTGCCAATTGTATTTTTCCCTTCCTGTTTTATGGGGGTGTCAGTTGTGCTGGCCTGTTTGGGTTGAATGGTTAGATTGATTTTTAGTGTTCATTTATTTTTTTCATGTAGCTTATGCTTCCGTTGATGGTGCCTGTTGTTCTGTTTATTAGTGGCTTGTTGTCATATCCATATATTTCCAGTGTGATGGAGGCTCTCTGTAGCGCTTCGTGGAAGCACTTTTCTGCCGAAACTTCGTCGATTCTCTTTGTGTTCCAGTCACCCAGGCCGGGGTGGCTGGTAACGATCGTTAGTGGTCGAGTGGCCTGTTTTATCAATTTCTTGAACTCCACTTGGCCGCTGCCTTTGTAGTTGGACAGGCTGAAGGAAATATAGAAATGCGGAGGAAGGCCGACTCTGTTGTTGGTTGTTATTCCTGATTTGGATTCGTGGAGCCTAGCTTCCAGTACGTCCCATGCAGTTTTAGAGTATTTATCGGCGTGATGTACCTCGCTGCCAACAGAACCGCCCGCATCCGTCAATGTGGTCAGCGTCTCGTCAGTGACATAGGGGAGTATCAAGTCTCCTGCCATATTTGTAATACCTCATCCCATTTATGTATTTTTGTTTTGCATACCTTATTCCAACACCCACTCCGCCAACTTCCCCGTCACCTGCGCCATCAGCACATTCTCGATATCCCGCGCGCCGGCTGCGCTGCACTTGGCGAGCACCGCTTTCACGATGGCGGGGTCGAAGTCGAACTGTTTGCCGGTAGCGGCCTTGTAGCGTTCCCGCAGTTTTTCCAGCTTGGCCAGGACGATGCCTTCCAGCGTCGCTTCATCCAGCGGGCGGTAGGGCACGACGGTCATACGGGCGAGGAAGGCGGGGCGGAAGGCCTGTAGCAGCACCTTGCGCAGGCGTTCGTTGAAGGCGTCGCTGCCGAGCTGGTCGGTGGGGGTGTCCAGCACCAGTTCGGCGCCGACGTTGCTGGTGGCGAGCATTACGGTGTTCTTGAAATCCACCACCAGGCCGGTGCCGTCTTCCATCACGCCCTTGTCGAAGACGTTGTAGAAGGCTTCCAGCACGTCGGGGTGGGCCTTTTCGATTTCGTCCAGCAGCACCACGGAGTAGGGGCGGCGGCGCACCGCTTCGGTGAGTACGCCGCCGGTGCCGTAGCCGACGTAGCCGGGCGGGGCGCCCTTGAGCTGGCTGACGGTGTGGGCTTCCTGGTACTCGGAGAGGTTGATGCTGATGAGGTTGCGTTCGCCACCGTAGAGGGCGTCGGCCAGGGCGTAGGCGGTTTCGGTCTTGCCGACGCCGGTGGGGCCCACCAGCAGGAACACGCCCACCGGTTTGGCCGGGTCGGTGAGGCCGGCGCGGTAGGCCTGGATGCGCTGGGCGATGGTGCCCAGGGCGCTGTCCTGGCCCATGACCCGCTGGCCCAGGCGCTGGCCGAGGGTGCGCACGGCGTAGGCTTCGTCG
This sequence comes from Pseudomonas sp. ENNP23, assembly GCF_001728945.1. Taxonomy (NCBI): domain Bacteria; kingdom Pseudomonadati; phylum Pseudomonadota; class Gammaproteobacteria; order Pseudomonadales; family Pseudomonadaceae; genus Pseudomonas; species Pseudomonas sp. ENNP23. Next base: position 25,204 of record NZ_LYSP01000041.1, on the reverse strand, counting down.
GCAAGCATCTTGCCGATGGGGATGCCGGTCCAGCCGGCGATCACGGCGGCCACGGTGCGTGAGTCCACCTGCTCGGGCACCAGGGGGTCGTCCTGGCGGATGGCGTCGAGGCCGGCCTCCAGCCGGGTGAGTTCGGCAGCGAGGTGGTCGATGCGCTCGTCGAGGGCTTCGTCGGGGTGGCTGGCGTCGGCGCTCTCGCTCAGGGCCAGCAGTTCGCGGCGGGCTTCCAGCAGCTCGCGCACGGCTTCGCGCTCTTCGCCCCAACGGGTTTCCAGCTCGCGGATGGCCGCCTGGTTGCCGGTGGACTCCTGCTCCAGGGCGGTGATGCGTTCGCGGTGGTCGAGCCCGGTGGCCTGTTCCCGGCGCAGGCGCTGCAGTTCCTCGCCCAGGGCCTGCTGACGGTGGCGCAGGCTTTCCAGCGGTGGCGGCACGTCGTGCTGGCCGAGGGAGACCCGGGCGCAGGCGGTGTCGAGCACGCTGATGGCCTTGTCCGGCAACTGGCGACCGGAGATGTAGCGGTGGGAGAGCTTGACTGCGTCATGGATGGCGCTGTCGAGCACCTGCACGCCGTGGTGCTGCTCCAGCTTGGCAGCGACGCCGCGCAGCATCTCCACGGCGGTGGCCTCGTCGGGCTCCTCCACCTGCACCAGTTGGAAGCGGCGGGCCAGGGCCGGGTCCTTCTCGAAGTACTTCTTGTATTCCAGCCAGGTGGTGGCGGCCAGGGTGCGCAGCTCGCCCCGAGCCAGGGCCGGCTTGAGCAGGTTGGCGGCGTCGCTGCCGCCCTCGCTGCCGCCGGCACCGATGAGGGTGTGGGCCTCGTCGATGAACAGGATGATCGGCTGCTCGCTGTTGCGCACGGCGTCGATCACGCCCTTGAGGCGCTGCTCGAACTCGCCCTTGACCCCGGCGCCGGCCTGCAGCAGGCCGAGGTCGAGCACCCGCAGGATGACGTTCTGCAAGGGCGGCGGCACGTCACCGGCGGCGATGCGCAGGGCCAGGCCCTCGACCACGGCCGTTTTGCCGACGCCGGGGGCGCCGACGAGGATGGGGTTGTTCTGCCGCCGGCGCAGGAGGATGTCGATGCTCTGGCGGATCTCCCCGTCGCGCCCGACGATGGGGTCGATGCGTCCGGCGCGGGCGTCGGCGGTAAGGTCCTGGGTGTACTGGTCGAGCACGCTGTCCTGGGGCGCTTCCTGGGCGGGGCGGGCCTTGCCGGCCGGGCCGGGGCCGCCGCTGTGCTCGCGGGAGGTCTGGGTCCATTCCAGCAGGTTGGCGCGCAGGGCTTCGCGGGGGATGCGCAGCAGCGAGGAGGCGCTGTTGAGCAGCAGGCTGCGGCGTTCGTCGCGGTCCAGCAGGGCCAGCAGCAGCAGGCCGGAGCGGATGCTCGCCTGGCCCTGCACGCTGGCCTGCACCACGGCATCTTCCAGCAGGCCGATGGTCTGGGCGGAGAGGGCTGGGGTGCGGGTGCTGCCGGCCTTGAACAGCTCCAGGGCGCGGTTGATCTCGGTGGCGACGGCGTCGCGCTCCAGGCCGAAGCGCGGCAGCAGCCAGGCGAGGTCGCCGCCTTCTATATCCAGCAGCTCCAGCAGCAGGTGCTCGATCTCCACGTAGTGGTGGGTGCGTTGCAGGCAACGCTGGGCGGCCCGTTCCAGGGCGCGGCGGCTGTCGGCGTTGAGGCGGCCGATGAGCGCGGCGAGTTCCATCAGGGCGTCTCCTTGTGTGGCAGGCCGCTATCGCTGTGGCGCAGGCGGGTATCGATGCGTTGCAGGGTGCTTGCGGCGGCCAGGTGCAGGCCGCCGCTCCAGCGCAGGCGCGGCGGTTGCTGGCGGTCCAGGCGCAACGGCGCGCCGGGGCGCACCAGCAAGCGCAGGTGGCAATCCAGGTCGGGGCCGAGGTAGAGGCCGGCGAGGTCGGCAAGGCGTCGGTGCTGGGCGCCGCCGGGCAGGTAGGCATTGGCCTGTTCGGTGCCCAGCGGGCCGAGGGTGAGGCGGATGCCCGCGTGCTCGTCCCACACCCGGGTGCCGGCGATGGCGTTGCGGCCCAGGCCGAGGTTGCGGCCGCCGCGTTGCAGGCGGCTGCGGCTGGCCGGGGGGATCTCCCGCCAGGCGCCCTGGTAGGCCTCGTAGTCCACCGCCACGCCGAACTGGTGGCGCACCAGCACGGCGAAGCCGGCCAGGGAGCGGCGCGGGCCGTTGAACAGTGCGGCGCGGGCGGTGATGGCGGCGTCCGGCAGGTCCATGCGCTGTTGCAGGCTGCGCGGCAGCAGGCCGGCCAGGGCCAGCAGCGGCGGCTGCACGGGGGCTTGTTCGGGCGGCTGGAAGCCGAGGGCCAGGCGATGCCGGCCCAGCACGCGGTAGAGCTGGGCGAGCAGGCGGTTCTGGAACAGGTCGAGGAATTCCGCCGGGGCGTGGTCTTTGTGGCGGGCCCGCTGTTGCAGCCATTCCTGATAGGCGTAGGGCAGCGGGCCGTCGGGGCCGCCGAGGCCGAATACGGCGGTGCTCAGCACAGGGGGCTGCCCCGGCCTTTCCTCCAGGCGTTCCACCTGGCTGGCGGCGAAGGTTGGCGTGAGTGGCCCGCGCAGGCGCAGGGCCTCGTCGTCCGGGCTGCTGCCCTGGCCCAGCGGCGTGGCGTCGGGGCGTTCGCGCTCCAGCAGCAACAGGGCCTGGAGGAATTCGAAGGCCTGGGGCCGGTCGCGCAGGCGCTGGCTCAGAGGCTGAGGGGCTTGCCGGCCTGGGGCTGCCATGTCCGCACCTCCTTGTCGTGATCCACCAGCACCGTGCGCACGAAACGGTTGGGCGTGGCGTAGAGGGAGAAGAACTGCGCCAGCACGGCGGAGAACAGTACGGCGCTGCTGCCGGCGAAGTGCTGTGGGTCGAGGCGGATGCGTACCTCCAGGCCGTTGCGCCAGCCGCGCCAGGCGTCCTCGCCGACCCGCGCCACCACCCGTTCGCTGGTGAGTTCCACGAGGCCATCCACCTGGCGCCGGGGTCCGGCTTCGTCCCGCAGGTTGTGCAGGTGCAGCAGTTCGCGCAGGGCGTCCAGGGCCTCGGGGCCTTCCACCAGAGACAGATGGTTGAGGCTGAGCTGGGACACCAGGCGCCAGCGCGAGGGGCCGGCGAGGCGCGGCAGGCTTTGTGGCGTGGGCGGTGCCAGCAGGCTGGCCAGGGCCACCGGGCCGGGGCGCTCGAAGCCCAGGCGGGTGCCGGCGGGCAGGTTCTCGGCCAGGTGCCGGTTGGTGCACAGCAGCTCGGCGGTGAGGCTGTATTCGGGGGCGTCGTGCAGCGGGTCGAAGGCGGTGTCCACCAGGCTCAGCAGCAGGTCGCTGCCGGGGCGTGCCGGGTTCAGGCCCTGGACGCGCCGGGCGTGCCAGTAGAGGCCGGAGCCGGCATGGCTGTGGCCGTAGTAGGCCGGCACGCGGCGCACGCCCTGGGGCGTGGCGGCGCGGACGCTACGGATGCTGTGGATCTCCACGCTGCGCTCGCGGTGGGCGTCGGCCACCAGGCGATATTCGCTGCGGGTACCGTCCGGGCGCAGGGGCTCGGAGGTGCGCGGGAACAGGTTGATGGCCGGGGCGCAGCCCAGGCGCAGTTCACTGGCCTGCAGGTGCGGTCGGCCCGTTGGGGCGCGGTCGAAGGCGATCAGCACCTGGCAGTCGCGCCCGCCGCTGGCCGGTGGCAGCAGCGGCAGGTCGAAGAAGGCGAACTTGTCGGGGAAGGCGAAGTACTCCGCCAGCAGGCGCAGGCCGGGGTGCTGGCCGTCTTCGTCGGGCAGCAGCGCCTGGTCGTCGGCGAATCCCACCGGGGCGATCTCGCCGGGCACCGGCTGCAGCGGGCTGTCCGGGGCGCCGCTCCACACCCCGAGGCTGTGGGCGCCGAGCAGGTCGTAGAGGGTGGCGTTGGTCATTGGCGAGGCGGCCAGGTGCACCCGCAGGTGGCGTACCGGCAGTTGCGGCCAGTCGAATTCGCCCAGGCATTCCAGGGTCAGGCGCAGGGCCGAGCGCGCGCGCGGGTGGCCGGAGAAGGCCACGGCGGCGTCGCCGTCCAGCAGGGTCGCTTCGCGGATGCGCAGCGGCCAGAGCACGGCTTCGGCGCTGGTGCGCAGGTGCACGCTGGCACCGTCGCGGGTGGTGACGAACAGCGGCGTGTCGCGGGGCAGGCGGTAGCCTTCGGCGAGGCTGCCCTGGGTCGGGTCGGGCTCGAACTGCACGATGGCACAAGAGGGCAGGGGCCTCAGCACCAGGGGGTAGAGCTGCTCCAGCAGGGCGTCGCTGAATTCGGCGTAGTCATCGTCGAGGCGCCGGTGCAGCCGCGCGCTGAGCAGGGCGAAGCCTTCCAGCAGCCGTTCGACGTGGGGATCCGGGCATTCGCCAGGGGCCAGTTCCAGGCGCCGCGCCACCTTCGGGTAGCGCTGGGCGAAGCTGTTGCCGGCGTGGCGCAGCCAGGTGAGTTCGCGCTGGTAGTAGTCCAGCAGGTCGGCATCAATCGAGTCGCTCATGGCGCACCTCCAGGCCGTCGTCGCCGGGGGCGAGGAGGAACAGCACCGGCCAACTGCGGCGACCGCAGCGCAGGTGCCCAGCCAGGCGGATGCCGAGGCGCTGGGGCTGGTCGGGCAGGGCCTCGACCTCGATCTCGCTCAGTTGCAGGCGGGGTTCGAAGTGCTGCACGGCGGCGCGCAGTTCCCGTAGCAGCAGGCGCCGATCATCCACCCGCAGGGCTTGCAGGGCGCTCCAGTCGGCGATGCCGTAGTCCAGCACGGTCAGTGGCCGGCCGGGTGCGCGGGGTGGGCGACGGGTGTTGAGCAGGCGCGCCAGCTCCAGGCGGACGGACTCGGCCAGGGCGTCGCGGTCGAAGTCCGGCGCCTCGTCCGCCTGGGCGGAGAGGCGCTCGAACAGGGGGGGCAGCAGTCCGCTGTACGGCATGGAGCGGCGGCGTCCTTACTTGACGAGCTTGTTGGCGGCCAGGTCCCAGGTGGAGGCGGCGGTGCCTTCCTTGGTGCCGTCGTCCTTCTGCGCGGTGAGCTCCCATTTGATCTTGGTGAAGTTCAGCGAGAGGGTTTCCACCGGCTTGCCGCCGGCACCGCCGCTGACACTGACGTTGGAAAGCACCACGTTGTCGAGGGTGTAGACGATGAAGGGCAGCAGCTTGCCGTCGCTTTCGGATGCGTTGCGGCCGATGGTAATGGTGGCTTTGGTGATGGGCTTGCCGGCGCAGCAGTATTCGTTGAGCGAAGGGGTGGCGGTGTCGACGAACTTGGTGACGGTGAACTCGCCGATGTGCGGCTTGCCGGAGGTGCGTTCCGAGTTGCTGACGTCGTTGGTGACCTGCATCGCCACGTTGTGGCTGTAGGACATCAACTCGATCTTGTCGGTGTAGCCCTCGAGCAGACTGTCGCCTTTGATGTCGTCGCCGAGGTCGAGAATGATGGCATCCATCGCGGATAACTCCTGGGTCTGGAAACGGGGTGGATCATGAGAGAGGCGAGCCCCCGCCGGAGCGGCCGGCAGGGGCGTCGGGTCAGGCCGCTACCGGCGGCGGCAGGCTGGCCACCAGGCGGATCGAGGCGGTCAGCTCCTCCAGTTGGAAGTGCGGGCGCAGGAACACGGTGGCGCGGTAGACGCCCGGCTTGCCGGCGACTTCCGAGACGTCCACGCGGGCTTCGCGCAGCGGGTACTGGGCCTTGATCTCCTGGGGTGCGTTGTCGTTGATCAGCACGTAGTCCGCGATCCAGTTGTTGAGGTAGGTCTGCACGTTGTCGCGGGTCATGAAGCTGCCCACCTTGTCGCGCATGATCACCTTCAGGTAGTGGGCGAAGCGCGAGGCGGCCAGCACGTAAGGCAACATGGCCGAGATGCGTGCGTTGGCGTTGGCCTCGTTGGTGTTGTAGACCTTGGCCTTGTTGGTGGTCTGGCCGCCGAAGAACACTGCCATGTCGGTGTTCTTCTTGTGGCAGAGGGAGATGAAGCCGAGGTCGTTCAGCTCCTTCTCGCGGCGGTCGGTGATCGCCACTTCGGTCGGACACTTCAGCGACAGGTCGCCGGACAGGGTGCGGAAGGTGTGGGCCGGCAGGCCTTCCACCGCGCCACCGCCTTCGGCCCCACGGATCGCCGCGCACCAGCCGTACTTGGCGAAAGCGCTGGTGATGCGCACGGCCAGCAGCCAGGCGGCGTTGCCCCAGAGGTATTTGGAGTGGTCGGTGCCGTTGACGTCCTCGACGTAGTCCATGCCTTCCACCGGCTTGGTGTCCGGGCCGTAGGGCAGGCGCAGGAGGAAGTTTGGCAGCACCAGGGAGACGTAGCGCGAGTCCTCGCTCTCGCGGAAGCTGCGCCACTTGATCAGTTCCAGGCTCTCGAAGATCTTACTGAGGTCACGGGGCACGGCCAGCTCGGTGAAGCTGTTCATGTCGAACAGCTTGGGGTTGGCGGCGGCGATGAAAGGCGCATGGGCCGCGGCGGCGACGTTGGAGAGCTTCTCCAGCAGGGCCACGTCCTGGGGGTGGCGGCCGAAGGCGTAATCGCCCACCAGCAGGCTGAATGGATGCCCGCCGAAGGTGCCGTACTCCTCTTCGTAGATCTTCTTGAACAGCGCGCTCTGGTCGAACTCGACGGCTTTCTCCAGGTCGTTCTGCAGCTCCTTCTGGGTGACGTTGAGCAGGCGCAGCTTCAGGCGGCTGCTGGTCTCTGTCTGGTCCACCAGCATGTGCAGGCCGCGCCAGGAGGCTTCCAGTTTCTGCAGCTCGGGGTGGTGCAGGACTTCGTTGAGCTGGTCGCTGATCAGCTTGTCGATCTGGCTGATGCGGTCGTTGATCATGGCCACGGTGTCCTTGTCGATGGCCATGCCTTCGTCGAGGACCTGGGTGGCGAACTCCGCGAGCATGTCGCGGGCATAGCCCTGCTGGCTCTCGTCGTGGGCCATGCGGCCCTCGGCGATGATGCGGTCGAGCAGGGTCAGGGTCTGGGTCGTGCTCTCGCTGGATGCACCGGCTTCGGTTGCCATTGCGTTGTCTCCGGAAATTCGGGGGTCGGTCAGGCCGGTTCGGCCGGTGCTTCGCCATCGGCTGCGGCGCTGCCTTCAGCAGCCGGCGCTTCGCCTTCGGGGCGTGCGGACTTGATCTCCTGCAGGCCTTCGGTGTTGCTCACCACCTCCTGCAGCAGCTTGTCGAGGTCGTCGTTGCCGTCGAGCTTGGTGAGCAGGTCGCGCAGGCGCTGGCGGGCCTCGTAGAGACGGCGCAGCGGGGTGATCTGCTTGACGATGTTGACCGGGTCGAAGTCGTCGAAATGACGGAAGCGCAGTTCGACGTTGAGCTTGCTGCCGTCGCCGCTGATGGTGTTCTCCACCTGCAGGGTGCTGCGTGGCTCGATGGAGGCGAGCACCTCGTTGAAGTTGTCGCGATCGATCTCGGTGAAGCGACGTTCGATCAGCTTGGGCAGGGGGGTGTCGGGTTTTCCGGAGAGGTCGGCGAGGATGCCGACCACGAGGGGCAGCTCCTTCTTCTCGATGGCGTTGCCGATCTCGACGTCGTAGGTGATCTGGACGCGGGGCGGGCGAATCCGGTCCAGCTTGTGCTGCGTGCTTTCTGCCATGGTGAGGGGGCTCCGATGCAATGCTTCGAGCGCAATGCCTCGGACGCTGCCTGTCATTGCACTCCCTTGCGAGGCCGCCGGAAAGACGCGGCCTGGAGCCGGTGCCTGTCCGTGGCGGTCCTGCGATTCGTCTGTCAGACGAACTATCCAGACACGCTAGAACAGGTTTATAAATTTGCAAACGCAGCCAAGAACGGACCCCCATGAAGCACGGACGTTTCAACTCCCGCCTCCGCATCCTCCTGCTCGCCCTCGCCGTATCGCCCCTGGCCGGCTGCGCCTGGCTGTTCGCGCCGCGCGTCCAGCTCGACGAAGTCACCCTCGATGTCGCCCCCCGTGCCAACGACGACACCCCCCTGGCGGTGGATTTCGTGGCGGTGGACGACCCGGACCTGTTCAAGCTGCTCTCCAGCGTCAACGCGCGGCAGTGGTTCAGCGACCGCGAACAGTACCGCCGCGACTACCGCACGCAGTTTTCCGTGTGGAGCCTGGAGCTGGTTCCGGGGCAGTTGATGCAGGTTCAGGACTTTCCGTTTTCCGGCCGCCGCTCGGCTGGACTTTTGGTCTTCGCCGGCTATAACACACCCGGTGCTCACCGCCTGCGGCTGGATGAGCAGAGCCGTGTGTGGCTCAGGTTCGACAGCCGAGAGATGCGCCTGATGGGTGATGACGGGCGGTGAACCCGAGCCCCTGAAACAGCGGGAAACCGCACTGTGGGATGGTCAAGGATGTCGAAGGGGAGTGGTATGAACGTGTTGCCTGACGCGGTCTGCTGGCATGAGGGCATGCAGTTGCTGCCTCAGCATTTCCAGCTGCAGGGATTGCGCGCCGAAGTCCTCGCCGCCCGTTTCGGTCACGCCGCCAACCCCTGGTTCTGGGGACTCGGCCAACTCGAACTCGACCCCGCCGCGCTCAGTGCCGGCCTCATCCGTGTGTTGGCCCTGGAGGCCATCCTCCCCGACGGCCTGCCGGTGAGCCTGCAGCCCGGCGACGGTGCCACCCTGGAGCTGGATGTCGGTCCCGCCATCGCCGAATCACCCACTGCCAGCACCACCGTCTACCTCGCCATCAACCCCCTCGGCCGCAGCGGCCAGGTGCTGCCGCTGCGCGGTCGCCTGCAGTCCCAGGTGGGCGAGGCGGTGCCGGACCTGGCCAGTGGCGAGCACCCCGAACCTATCCTGGTCTGGCGGCCTGCCGCGCGCCTGGTCACCGACAGCGGCCGGGCCGACTCGGTGTGCCTGCCGCTGTTGCGCATTGCCAAGGAGGGCGGTGGCTTCGTGCGCCAGCCCTATGTCGCGCCGACGCCGCGCATCCTCCCCGAGTCCGACCTCGGCCGCGCGGTGGCCGAACTCTGCGCCCGGGCGCGGGAGAAGTGCCTGTTCCTCGGCGGGCGCCTGCGCCAGGCCGAGCAGGCCGGGCAGGACGACGACCGCGCCGAGATCGGCCGCCAGCTCACCGCGTTGTGGGCACGCCTGCCGGAAGTGGAAGCGGCGCTGAACAGCCGCGTCGCCACCCCGGATCGCCTCCACGGCCTGCTGGTGGGCATGGCCGGCGCCTGGTGCGCGCTGGACCCGGTGGCCGGCGTGCCCGCGTTCGCTCCCCTGGACTACCTGGACCTCAAGCGAGGCTATGACGAGGTGCTCGACTGGCTGGACGTCGTCCTGGCGCGCATCCGCGTCGGCTACCGCTGCCTGCCGTTCCAGAGCCTGGAGCAGGGTTTCGCCATTCAGCTGCCCGACGCCCGTTCCTCCCGCCAGCGCCTGGTGATCGGCCTGCGCATGCCGGCGGGGGCAGGCGAGCAGGGTGCGCTGGACTGGCTCGGCCAGGCCATCATCGCCTCGCAATCGAAGGTCGCCACCCTGGCCCGCCAGCGCATGAGCGGCCTGGGCCACCAGAGCATGAGCCGCGCCGAGCAACTGGCCTACGGCGTGGGCGAGGACACCCGGCTGTTCGTGGTCCAGGCCGCGGGGGAGTGGTTCGACCCGGAGCAGCGCTTCTGCCTGATCGTCCCCGGCCAGGCGGCCCAGGTCGGTCCCTGGCAGGTGGTGCTGTTCGTCAACCAGGACACTGAGACCGCCTGATCAGCCAAGGACGCGCACATGCCCGAAAGGAGTCTGGCCCTTTATCCGCCCGAGTTCGGCGAGGCCCCTCTGAGCCTCGCCTTCCGCGAAGCCTGGCTGGAATGGCGAGGGGCCTGGGACCTGCTGGAAGACCTCGACGACCCCGAGCCGCAGCTGGTGGAGAAAGTGGCCGAGGCCGCCACGCGCATCGTCCGCCGGCTGTGGCGCAGCGGTTTCTCCCGGGTCGGTGATTCCGCCGCGGACCAGGTCAAGGCCTCGGTCTACGCCTTCGTCGCGCTGCTGGATGAAAGCCTCCTGTTCACCTCCTGGCGCGGTCAGTCCACCTGGCAGGAACGTCCACTGGAGATGCGCCTCTACAACTCGCGCAACGCCGGCGAGCGCCTGCCGGGGGCCATCCGTACCCTGTTGCAGACCCGCGCGCCGTCCACCCGCGACCTGGCCAACGTCTACCTGCAATGCCTGGTGCTGGGCTTCCAGGGGCAACTGCGCGGGGAGCGGGGGCGGGTGCTCCACGAACGCTGGCGGCGGGCGCTGTTCACCTTCGCCTGGCAGCGCGAGCCCGATCCTCAGGGGGCCCTGCAGAGCCTGGCGCGGCCGACCCAGGCGGCGCCGCTGCGCTTGCCGCTGCGGCGCACATTGCCTGACGGTTTCCGCCTGACCCTGGCGGTCATCGCCGGTTTCCTGCTGCTGACCGCCGTGGGCCATGGGTTCTGGCGCGACATCCAGTCCGAACTGGAGCCGGTGATGCACCTGGGCCAACTGATCGATGAAAAGGAAGGCGCCGAATGAGCGGCTTCGCCATCGCCCTGACCGTCTTCCTGGTGATCCTCGCGCTGGTGGCCCTCGGCGCCCTCTACTGGTGGCTGCGTACCCAGTCCGGCGCGGCGATCCGCACCTTCTACAACGCCGTGCGCAAGATGGAGCACGACCAGGGCACCCAGGACCGCTACCAGACGCCCTGGCTGATGCTGGTGGGCGACCCCCGCGAGGGCGCGCTGCTGGCCCCGGACTGGCAATTGGCCCCGGTGGGCCGCCCGGCCTGGTTCGGCCGCTGGTGGGCCGACCCGGACGGCAGCCTGCTGGTGGTGCCGCAGAGCCTGTTCCTGCCGGAGGAGGGTGGCACCGCCCCGGCCTTCGTCTGGCGCCGCCTGCTCGGCATGTTGCTGCGCCTGCGCGGCCAGCGCCCGCTGGATGGGGTGATCTGGGTGGTGCCGCTGTCGCGCCTGATGAACGAGGCGCAACTGGCGTCGGACGCCATCACCGCGCGTCGCCGTTTCAGCGAGCTGATGCAGCGCTTGGGCCTGAGCCTGCCGGTGCAGGTGATGGTCACCTGCATGGAGGACATGCCCGGCTTCCTCGAACTGCTCGATGCCCTGCCCGAGGAGGCCCGCGAGCGCCTGCTGGGCTGGGCCTCGCCCCATAGCCTGGACGCCGGCTGGCAGGGCTACTGGCTGGATGACGGCCTCGACCAGGTGATGCAGGCCCTGCAGGCCACGGTGATGGAAGTGGGCGCCCTGCGCGGCGAATTGGGGGAGGACCTGTACGGCCTGCCGGGTCAGTTGGACAGCCTGCGCCCCCACTTGCGAGCGCTGCTGGAGCCGGTGTTCCAGGGCAACACCCAGGGCGAGGCGCCGCGTCTGCGGGGCATCTATTTCAGTGGCGCGCGTGCCCTGGGCGGCCCGGCCGATCCGTGGGCGGTCGGCACGGGCGAGGCCCAACCGCAGCAGCCGGCCTTCGCCGCCGGTCTGTGGCGCCAGCGCTTCCTCGCCGAACAGGGGCTGGCCCAGGCCGTTCCGCGCATCCTCTACCTGCGCCAGCGCTGGCAGCGGGTGACGGCGGTGGTCGCCGGGGTGGTCGGTGTGTGCTGGCTGCTGGGCATGGTCTGGGTCTGGAATGACGGGCGGGAGGATGCCCGTGAGCTGACCCGCCTGGTGCAGGTCACGCAGAACGCCCATGTGCAGCTCAAGGACCCGGCCCGCAGCCAGGAGCAGGCGCGGCGCAATATCCAGGGCTTCTGGAACCTGCTGCGCGAGGCGCCGCGCTGGCATTTTTCCGCGCTGGTCTATCCCACCTCCTGGTTCTCCAGCCAGAACGCGCGCATGGACGAGATGCTGCGCACCCTGGCCCGCAGCGAGGCCCTGTCGCCCGTGCTGCAACTGGAGCAGGTGGAGCTGGAGCGCCTGCTGGCGATCCGCCCGACGGAGCGCCGCACCAATGTCGAGGGCGAGGTACCGGAAGACTGGCCCAACTACGTCAAGGCACGGAACCTGGCCAACGGCGCCGCCGCCCTGGAGCAACAGAACCGCTGGCTGGCCGATGCGCTGTCCGGTGACAAGGGCGTGCTCGAACCCCTGGCACAACTGGCCAACACCACGCTGGGCATGGAGCTGAACAGCGCCAGCCTTCATCGCCGCGCCTACTACGACCAGGTGCTGCGCAACCTGGGTGGGGCCGGGCTGGCACCGCTGGACCTGCGCAATGCGCGCGAGCCGCTGACGGAAAACTTCCAGACCCTGATGAAGCTCTGGCTGACCCAGTACTTCCTGGCGGAGAACTTCGTCGAGCCGGCGGCCTACCTGCGCATCCACCTGGAGAGTCTGCGCCGGGGGCAGGGCAGTTCGCTGGCGGACCTGGAAACCATCCGTGCCCGCATCGCGCGCCTGCAGGACATCCTCGCCCTGACCAACTCCGCCTGGAGCCACACCAATGGCGAGGAACTGGTGCCCGGCTACGGCAACCTGATGCAGACCGTGCGCCAGAGCAGCCTGCTGGGGAGCAGCGTCGAGCAGGGCCTCAACGATGAGGCCAACAAGCTGCGCCGCAGCTTCCATGGGCAGTGGATCGCCGGTAGCGGAAACGACCTGACCCTGCTGCAGCGCCAGGCCGGCAACACCCTGGCCCTGCAGGACCATGTGGTGGCCCTGGACCGCGCCATCGACGACCTGCTGCGGCGGGACTTCACGGTGGCGGCCCTGCGCAAGGACTCGGGCGATGCCAACCCGCGCAGCCTGCGCAACGTCGATGCCCGCGCCCTGACCCAGGCCTTCAGCTACGTGGAGAGCTACCGTGCCTTCGTCGCCAGCGCCATGGCGCCGATCCCCTCGGACTACCGCGAAGGCATGCGCCACGCCGCCGGCGAAGCGGTGGCCCGCGCCGTGTGGGCCAGCCTGGTGGCCTCGCCGGAGCGAGCACCGGGTGCCACCGGGCGGCTCTTCGACGTGCCGGTGGACCAGGCGCAGCAGGTGCTCCAGGCGCTGCGGGAAGTGGGCCGTCACGACCTCGCCGGGAGCCTGCGCGGGCAGCTCACGCGGATGGCCATGGCCGACGTCAACGGCGCGCTGGCCAGCATCGACACCATGCCGCTGTTCACCCAGCGCTACGACATTGCCCAGTGGGACGGCTCCCGCGAGCTGGGCCTGCGCCTGTTCCGCGCCAGCGATGTGCAGGACCTGAAGACCAGCCTCGCCCAGCAATTCGGTGCCATCCAGGGCAGTTGTGAGGGCGCTGCCCCGGCCCTGGCCTGGCTGCAGGACCTGCCCGAGCTGAGCGTCGCCGAGCAGGACCGGGTGCACCGCCTCGCCGCCCTCAGCGAGGAGATGGTCAAGTACAAGGCGCAGAACCCCACCAGCTCGCCGGCCCTGTTCGAGCAACTGGTGGCCCGCGACTTCGTCGAGATGGACCGTGGCTCCTGCCAGCAGGTGCTCACCACCGCCACCCTGTCCACCGGTGCCGGTGACCTGGCGCGCCGCTCCCAGGCGCTGCGCGAGCAGGCCGCCCAGCGTTGCAGCGATCTGCAGCGGCAGCAGGCCGCCCAGGCCTGGGACGCCCTGGCCGTCTACTTCAACCAGTACCTGGCGGGGCGTTTCCCCTTCGCCTACAGCCTGCGGACCGAAGACGCCGATCCGGCCCGGGTGCAGCACCTGGTGGAGCTGATCGACACCCACCTGGCCGCCGCCCGCGAGGGGCTCAAGTGGGGTCAGGCCGCCGACCGGCCTGCCGCCGAGGACTTCCTCACCCGTCTGGAACAGGCGCGGGCCTGGCTCGGGCCGCTGCTGCAGCGCGACAAGTCCGGCGCCCTGGGGCTGGACATGGAGGTGCGCTGGCGCAGCGACCGTGAAAGTGAACGCGGGGCCGACCAGGTGATCGCCTGGTCCCTGCACGCTGCAGATCGCAGCATCGCCTTCCCGGGCGAGCCCGGCCGGCTGCTGTGGAATGCCGGCGAGCCGCTGCACCTGCTGCTGCGCTGGGCCAAGGACAGCGGCCAGCGGCCGGGCATCGACCCGCTGCAACCGAGCATGGCGGTCAACGACCTGGAGGTCGGCTGGGAGTACCGCGGGCCCTGGGCGCTGATGCGCTTGCTGCGCACCCATGTGGTCGCGCAGCGCCAGCCCAGCCCGGACTACACCGACTTCCCGCTGACCCTGCGCGTGCCCGTGCGCGGCGTGACCCAGGGCGAGCCGGAGGCGCTGATGTTCCTGCGCCTGTCGCTGATGGCCCAGGGCGGCAAGCAGCCCCTGTCGCTGCAGCCCTTGCCGGTGCGCGCGCCGCGCTCGCCGTTCGACGGCTGGCGGCCCGATTCCTTCGTCAGTTCCCAGGTAACCCCATGAGTTGGCAACCCACCGGCCCCAGCCTCGACGACCTGCTGGCGCCGATTTCCGACGGCGAACCCTGCGGTGAGAACCTGCGTCACGCCCCCGAGATGGACCGTCTGCGGCAGATGCGTCGCGAGGACGACCCCTCGCTGCCCGAGGGCGTCTGGCAGGCGGAACTCAAGCGCGGTGACTGGGGTGGCGTTGAGGCGCTGGCCGGTGAGCTGCTGTGTCGCCGCAGCAAGGACCTGATGCTCGCCGCCTGGCTCGGCGAGGCCTGGCTGATGCGCCATGGCCTGCATGGCGCTGCCCCGGCCCTGGGCCTGCTGGCCGGGCTCTGGGCGCGCTACCCGGACGACCTGCACCCGCGCGCCGAGGATGACGACCGCTCCTGGCGGGTGGCGCCCCTGGAGTGGGTGGCGCGGCGCTACAGCGAGTTGCTGCTGACCCGCTGTCCGATGCTGGGCGTGGTGGAGGGCGACCTGGCCGAGGTCACCCTGGCCAGTTGGCAGCGCCTCAAGCAGCGCCAGGTCCAGGCCGGCGACAGCAAGGCGGCCAAGGCCGCTGCCGAAGCCGCGCGGCTTGAGCAGAGCAAGCTGGATGAGGCACTGCGGCGCCTGCCCGTCGAGCAGTTCGTCACCCTGGACGCCGAGCTGGGCCAGGCGCTGGCCGAGCTGGCACGCCTCGAGCGCGGCTGCGACGCGTGGCTGGGCGAGTTGGCACCAGGCTTCGGCACGTTGCGCGGTGCCCTGGAAACCCTGCATGCCTTCATCCACGAACGTCTTCCCTATGTCCCCGAGGTGCCGCCCATGCCGTCGCCCGTTTCCACCCCCGAGCACGAGGCCGCACCGGCCACTGCCGCCGTTGCCGCCTTGCCCGTCGGTGCGCCCAGCAGCCGCGAGGAGGCCTACCGGCAACTGGCGCAGATTGCCGACTTCCTGGCCCGTACCGAGCCCCACAGCCCGGTGCCCTATGTGATCCGCCGCGCGGTGGAGTGGGGCCACCAGCCGCTGAGCAGCCTGCTGGACGAGCTGCTCAACGCCGACGCCGAGTCGCGGCGCCTGTGGCAGTTGCTGGGGGTGCTGAGGTAGCGAAGCGGTCAGGCGCTCACCAGCACCTCGAACCCGCCGAAGATCATCCGCTTGCCGTCGAAGGGCATTCCGGCGGGGTCGGTCTTCAGGCGCGGGTCTTCCATGGCCCGTTGCATGCCACTGTCGCGCACGGCCTTCGAGGGCCAGGTGATCCAGGAGAACACCACGGTTTCCTCCGGTTTGCACTGCACGGCCATGGGGAAGGACGTCAGAGTCCCTTCCGGGACGTCATCGCCCCAGCATTCGCAGACGCTGAGGGCGCCGCAGTCCTTGAACACGGTGGCGGCCTGCTCGGCCAGTTCGCGGTAGGCCTCGCGGGAGGCGGTTGGCACGGCCAGTACATAGCCGTCGACGTAGAGGGTCATGGTCGATCTCCTGGGTGGACTCATGGACAGGCGGTACGGCGTGCCTGGATTCATTCGACACGGGTTTCGTCACCCTGCCAAAGCGTGCCGACCAATGGGCCGCTTGTGGGCGCGGCGGTGAGCGAGGAAGATGCCGGGTCTCTTAGCCAACACGGACGTACGACCATGAAACTCGGCTACACCATCCTCTACGTCAGCGACGTACCCGCTTCCCTGGCCTTCTTCGAAGCGGCCTTCGGGCTGCCGACGCGCTTCCTCCACGAGTCCGGCGACTACGGCGAGGTGGAGACCGGCGCCACCACCCTGGCCTTCGCCAACCATGCCCTGGGCGACTACAACTTCCCCGGCGGCCACGTGCGTGCCGACGCTTCCGCCCAGCCGCTGGGCATGGAGATCGGCCTGGTCACCGACGATGTGGCCGCCGCGCACCAGCGCGCGCTGTCGGCAGGTGCTCGCGAGCTGGCCCCGCCAGTGGCACGGCCCTGGGGCCAGGTGGTGTCCTACCTGCGCTGCCCGGACGGCCTGCTGGTGGAACTGTGCACCCCGGTCGGCGGCTGACGTGCGCACACGGCAGCTGGCACTGGGGGCGCTGCTGGGGCTGGCCGCCGGCCCGCTGCTGGCAGCGCCCTACGAGGGCTATGAGGGGTTCTATGCCGGCCTCGGCAGGAACCTGTTCCCGGGTAAGGGGCTCGAGTTGCAGCAGGCCTGCACCGACGAGCCCCGTCATTGCCTGTGGACCAACGCCCTCGGCGTGGCGGCCGAGCGCTACCCGGATGCGCTGTGGAGCGCGCCCGGGGCGCTGGGTAGCGAGGCGCCGGCCGGCTGGCCGGCGCTGGTGTTCGATGGCAGCACCCTGGCGGTGGCCGGGCGCACCTTGTCGCTGGCGGACGCAGTGAACCTCGCCCCGGCGGACTGGGGCGGCATCTCGCCCCAGGACCCGGAATCGCTGGCCTCGGTCACCGCCTGGCAACAGGGCACGGACCTGTGCCTGGAGCTGCACTACAACGGCAGCGGACGCATGGCCCGCTACAGCGGCGTGCTGGTGGTGAGGGGCGGGAACCTGCATGTGCTGCCGCCGCTGTTCGCCGCCTGCGGGGCGGTGCGCGAAGGGGGCAATGGCGTCTTCTTCTATCCCGACACCCACTACCTGGAAGGCCCGGGCGACCTGCCGCCGGGCGTGCAGATGGATTACCGGCGCAGTGACGGAGCCGCCTCGGCCGAAACCTATCGCCTGCGCTTCAGTGAGCCGGACAACCCCTATCGCTTCGTGATCGAGCCCGCGCCCCGCTGAGAACGGGCGCAGGCCCGTTCCCGGCGGCGGCGTGGCTCAGCCGGCCTTGCGCCGATCGTAGACGTGGCAGGCCTTGCCCTCGGAGCGCTTCAGCGAGAAGGGCGGGCGCAGCACCACCCGCGCGCTGATGCCGATGTAGGTCTTGATCAGCTTGCCCAGCTCGCTGCACAGGGCCAGCTCCTGGGCCGTGTTGGCCGGCTCCTGGCCCGGGCGCGGCTCGACGTGGATCTCGATGCCGTCGAGGTTGCCGTCGCGGTAGAGGTGGATCTCGTAGTTCTCCGACAGGGCGCGCACCTTCAGCACCAGTTCCTCCACCTGGGTGGGGAACACGTTCACGCCGCGGATGATCAGCATGTCGTCGCTGCGCCCGGTGATCTTGTCCATGCGCCGCATCGGCCGCGCGGTGCCGGGCAGCAGGCGGGTGAGGTCGCGGGTGCGGTAGCGGATCATCGGCAGCGCCTCCTTGGACAGGGAGGTGAACACCAGCTCGCCGTACTCGCCGTCCGGCAGCACCTGGCCGGTCACCGGGTCGATGATCTCGGGGTAGAAGTGGTCCTCCCAGATGGTCGGGCCGTCCTTGGTCTCGGCGCATTCCATGGCCACGCCCGGGCCCATGATTTCCGAGAGGCCGTAGATGTCCAGCGCGGTGATGCCCATGCGTTCCTCGATGGCGCGGCGCAGCTCGGCCGTCCAGGGTTCGGCACCGAAGATGCCCAGGCGCAGGGGCAGGTCATGGGGATCGATGCCCTGGCGTTCGATCTCGTCCGCCAGGTTCAGCATGTAGGACGGGGTGACCATGATGATGTCGGGCTGGAAGTCGCGGATCAGTTGCACCTGCTTCTCGGTCTGGCCGCCGGACATGGGGATCACCGTGCAGCCCAAGCGCTCGGCGCCGTAGTGGGCGCCCAGGCCGCCGGTGAACAGGCCGTAGCCGTAGGACACATGCACCTTGTCACCCTTGCGCCCCCCGGCCGCACGGATGGAACGCGCCACCACGCCGGCCCAGGTGTCGATGTCGTTGCGGGTGTAGCCCACCACCGTCGGCTTGCCGGTGGTGCCGCTGGAGGCGTGCAGGCGCACCACCTCGCTCTGGGGCACGGCGAACATGCCGTAGGGGTAGTTGTCGCGCAGGTCGTTCTTGCCGGTGAAGGGGAAGCGCGCCAGGTCTTCCAGGGACTGCAGGTCGTCCGGGTGGACGCCCGCCTCGTCGAAGCGGCGGCGGTACAGCGGGACGTTGTCGTAGGCGTGCTTCAGGCTCCAGCGCAGGCGATCCAGCTGGTGCTGGCGCAGTTCGTCGACGCTGGCGGTTTCCATGGGATCGAGCAAGGCGGTGGAGGCGATCGTGTTCATCATGGGTCACTCGAATTGTTGTTGTAGTCGACAGCCGGTGAGGGGCTGCGAGTGCAGGCGAGCAGCATACTCCGCGCTGTTCGCCCGGGCTCGGGCGTAGCGTTTCAGCGCCTTTCGATGACCAGGGCGATGCCCTGGCCGACGCCGATGCACATGGTGCAGAGGGCATAGCGGCCCTGGCGTTCTTCCAGTTCGTGGAGGGCGGTGGTCACCAGGCGCGCGCCGCTCATGCCCAGCGGGTGGCCGAGGGCGATGGCGCCGCCGTTGGGATTGACCCGGGGGTCGTCGTCGGCCACGCCCAGCTCCCGCAGCACGGCCAGGCCCTGGGCGGCGAAGGCTTCGTTGAGTTCGATCACGTCCATGTCGGCCAGGGACAGCCCGGTCAGTTCCAGCACCTTGCGGGTCGCCGGGACCGGGCCGATGCCCATGATGCGCGGCTCCACCCCGGCAGTGGCCATGCCGACCACCCGGGCGCGGGCCTTGAGGCCGTGGCGCCGGGCGGCGGCGGGGCTGGCCAGCAGCAGGGCACAGGCGCCGTCGTTGACGCCCGAGGCGTTGCCGGCGGTGACCGAACCGCCCGGGCGGAAGGGCGTGCCCAGTTTGGCCAGTTGCTCCAGGGTGGTGTCGCCGCGCGGGTGCTCGTCCTGGCTCACCACCTTGGGCGGGCCTTTGCGCTGGGGGATTTCCACGGGGACGATCTCTTTGCCCAGGCGCCCGCTGGCCTGGGCCTCGGCGGCGCGCTGCTGGCTGCGCAGGGCGAAGGCGTCCTGGTCGGCGCGGGAGATGCCGAACTGCTCGGCGACGTTCTCCGCGGTCTCCGGCATGGAGTCGATGCCGAATCCGGCCTGCATCAGCGGGTTGACGAAGCGCCAGCCGATGGTGGTGTCGAAGATCTCCGCCTGGCGGGAGAAGGCGGTGTCGGCCTTGCCCATGACGAAGGGCGCGCGGGACATGGACTCCACCCCGCCGGCGATCATCAGCCCGGCTTCGCCGCAGCGCAGGGCGCGGGCGGCGCTGCCCACGGCGTCGAGGCCGGAGCCGCAGAGACGGTTGAGGGTGGTGCCGGGCACGCTCTGCGGCAGGCCGGCGAGCAGGGCGGCCATGCGGGCGACGTTGCGGTTGTCTTCGCCGGCCTGGTTGGCGCAGCCGTAGATCACGTCGTCGATGGCGCTCCAGTCCAGCTCCGGGTGGCGCGCCATCAGGGCGCGGATCGGCACCGCGCCGAGGTCGTCGGCACGCACGCCGGACAGCGCCCCGGCGTAGCGGCCGATGGGGGTGCGCACGGCGTCGATGATCAGGGCCACGTTCATCTGGACATCACTCATCAGGGGTCTCCTGCGCGAGCACCGTGCCGCGCACTTTGTAGGACTTGCCGTGGAACAGGGCGATCAGTTGCCCGTTCTGGTTCTCGATGCGCACGTCGTAGTTGCCGGTGCGCCCGCTGCGGCTCTGCTCGCTGGCCTGGGCGGTGAGGGTGTCGCCCAGGCGCGCCGGGGCCACGTAGTCGATGCTGCAGCCGATGGCCACGGTGGCTTCGTTGTAGCTGTTGCAGGCGAAGGCGAAGGCCGAGTCGGCCAGGGCGAAGAGGTAGCCGCCGTGGCAGGTGCCGTGGCCCTGGACCATGTCGGCGCGCACGGTCATGCCCATCTGCGCCCGGCCGGGTGCGACGGAGAGCAGGCGCATGCCCATGGCCTGGCTGGCGCTGTCGCGCTCGAACAGGGCGCTGCCGCAGGCCTCCGCCAGGGACAGGGCTTCATGGTTGGTCATGGAAGGTCCTCCCTTCGGCGACGTGGCGGCGCAGCAGCAGCGATGGGCGATAGCGCGCCTCGCCGTAGGCCGCCTGCAGGTTGTCCAGGGTGCGCAGCAGCGCCGCCAGGCCGATGGCGTCGGCCCAGGCCAGCGGGCCCTTGGGGTAATTGACGCCGGCGCGCATGGCCAGGTCGATGTCCGCTGCCGAGCCGACGCCGTGCAGCACCGCATCGGCGCCTTCGTTGGCCAGCATGGCGACGGTGCGCAGCACGGCCAGACCGGGGATGTCGGCCAACGGCGTGGCGGTGATGCCGGCGCGCTGCAGCAGCGCCACGGCCTGGTCGCGGGCGAGGGCGGAGGTGCTGGCGGCCCAGGTGATGCCCAGGCGGCTGGCCTCGGCGTAGTCCAGCGCCAGGTCCAGCAGCATCAGGTTGGCCAGGCCGTCCTCGTGGGCGCGCTGGCTGGCCAGGCGGCCGTCGGAGAGGGCCAGCACGGCATCGCCGACCCGCAGCAGGCCGGCGCCGTCGCGGCGGGTCACCGCCAGGCCGGCGGCCTGCAGGCGCGCCACCAGCGGCTCGGCCACGCCCAGGTGGCCTTCCACCACGCAGCCGTCCACGGTCCGCTCGCTGGAGAGCGCGGCCGGCGTCGGGCGCTGGGCGCCTTCGGTGTAGTCGTAGAAACCACGGCCGCTCTTGCGCCCGAGGCGGCCGGCGTCCACCAGCTCCTTCTGGATCAGCGAGGGCTGGAAACGGAAGTCGCCGTAGTAGGCCTCGAACACCGAGCAGGTGACGGCGTAGTTGACGTCGTGGCCGATCAGGTCGGTGAGTTCGAAGGCACCCATGCGGAAGCCGCCGGCCTCGCGCATCAGGGCGTCGAGGGTGGCGCAGTCGGCGGCGCCTTCCTGCAGCAGGCGCAGGCTTTCCGCATAGAAGGGCCGGGCCACGCGGTTGACGATGAAGCCGGGGGTGGAGCGGGTGTGCACCGGCTGCTTGCCCCAGGCACGCGCGGTGGCGTACAGGGCGTCGGCCAGGGCCGGGTCGCTGGCCAGGCCCGAGACGACTTCCACCAGGGCCATCAGCGGTGCCGGGTTGAAGAAGTGCAGGCCGATCATCCTTCCCGGGTGGGCGAGCCCGGCGGCCAGGGCGGTGATGGACAGCGAGGAGGTGTTGCTGGCGAGGATGCAGGTGGGGCTGCACAGCGCCTCCAGCTGCAGCAGCAGGGCGCGCTTGATCTCCAGGTTCTCGACGATGGCTTCGATCACCAGGCGTGCGTCGGCCAGGGCCTCCAGCGTCTCCGCCGGTTGCAGGCGGGCGACGATGGCCTGGCGCTCGGCGGCATCCAGCTTGCCTTTCTCCACCAGGCGGCCGAGCTGGCGGTCGATACCGTCCACGGCTTGGGCGGCGGCACCGGGGCGGTTGTCGTAGAGCCGCACCGGGTGGCCGGCCTGGGCCGCCACCTGGGCGATGCCGGCGCCCATGGCACCGGTGCCGATCACGGCGACGAGGGACGTTTGGGGCAGGGCGGGCATGGGTTCAGCGTCCTTTGAAGACCGGGGTGCGTTTGGCCATGAAGGCGCTGACGCCTTCGCGGTAGTCCTCGCTGCGACCGGCCAGGCGCTGCAGGTCGCGCTCCAGTTCCAGTTGCTGGTCGAAGCTGTTGTCCAGGCTGGCATTGAGGCTGCGCTTGATCAGCGCCAGGCCGTAGGTCGGCTGGGTGGCCAGGTGACGGGCGAGCTTGAGGGCCTCGTCACGCAGGGCGGCATCGTCCACCACGCGGTGGATCAGCCCCCACTGCTCGGCCTGCTCGGCGCTCAGGCGCTCGCCCAGCAGGGCCAGGGCCTTGGCACGGGCCATGCCCACCAGGCGCGGCAGGGTCCAGGTGCCGCCGGAATCGGGGATCAGGCCGATCTTGCAGAAGGCCTGGATGAAGCTGGCGGAGCGGGCGGCCAGGACCAGGTCGCAGGCCAGGGGGATGTTGGCCCCGGCCCCGGCGGCGACGCCGTTGACGGCGCAGACCACCGGCATGGGCAGGTCGCGCAGGGTGCGGATCAGCGGGTTGTAGAACTGCTCGATGGAGGCCCCCAGGTCCGGTGCCTCGCTGCCGGGGGCGACGTTGCGGTCGGCCAGGTCCTGGCCGGCGCAGAAGCCACGGCCTTCTCCGGTCAGCAGCAGCACGCGCACCGCTGGGTCCTGGCGCACCTGCTTGAGGGCCTCGCGGACTTCGCCGTGCATCTGGGCGTTGAAGCTGTTGAGTTGCTCGGGTCGGTTGAGGCTGAGGGTGGCGACACCCGCCTCGATGGAAAAGAGGATGTGTTCGAAGGTCATGTCTCGGGCGCTCCAGGGCGGCGGGAGAGGGCGGCCAGCGGTTACTGGCCGGTGAAGTCGGGACGGCGCTTTTCCTGGAAGGCACGGATGCCTTCGTCGCGGTCGCGTGTGCCGGCCAGCAGGGTGAAGGCATGGCGCTCGAAGCGCAGGCCACTGGCGAGGTCGGTGTCCTCGGCCTTGAGCACGGCCTCCTTGGCCAGGCGCACGGCCAGCGGCGCCTTCTGGGCGATCAGCCGGGCGATGGCGAGGGCGCGCTCGACGGTGAACTCGGGTTGGGTCACTTCGCTGACCAGCCCGGCGCGCAGGGCGTGGCGGGCGTCGATGGCTTCTCCGGTGAGCACCATCTGCATGGCCAGGGACTTGCCCACGGCGCGCAGCAGGCGCTGGGTACCGCCGGCGCCGGGCATGATCCCGAGGTTGATTTCCGGCTGGCCGAAGCGGGCGTCTTCACCGGCGATGAGGATGTCGGCGTGCATGGCCAGCTCGCAGCCACCACCGAGGCAGAAGCCGTTGACGGCGGCCACCAGCGGTTTGCCGAAGCGGGCGATGCGTTGCCAGTGGGCCTGGCGCGGGTCGTTGAGGATGCCCACCAGGTCGCGCTCGGCCATCTCCTGGATGTCGGCACCGGCGGCGAAGGCCCTGCGGCTGCCGGTGATCACCACCGCGCGGGTGTCGGCGTCCTGCTCGGCCTGGTCCAGTTCGGCAGCCAGCTCGCCGAGCAGCTCGGTGTTCAGCGCATTCAGCGCCTCGGGGCGCTGCAGGGTGATCAGGCGGACACCCAGTTCGGGCGGCAGGACAGCAAGGGTACGAGGCATGACGAACGTCCTCTGGTGCACGCGCGGCTCAGGCATGCCGCTTTTGTTGGTGAGATGGCGTGTGACCCGGGCGTTCGCGACGGGTCGCCATCCGTTGCGGCGGCAGTATAGGCATAACGCGATACAAAACAACAAATCAAAAAATAGAAAGCGTGTCTTAAAAGATCGTGCTTGGTTGTCGTGAAAACCCTTCTACAGGGCTTGTCTGCCTTTATTGATCGTTGATTGGCGGATTGATCGTGATTCCAGCGCTTTTTTGAAGGTGTTTCCATGTGATACAAGAGCTACGTATTTTTGAATCGAATAAGGCTTGAGCCTGAGAAGGAGAAACGCCCATGGCCTGTTACAGCCTGGATGGACTGGTTCCGGTGGTGCACCCCACTGCCTATGTGCACCCGAGCGCGGTGCTGATCGGTGACGTGATCATCGGCCCGCGCTGCTATGTCGGTCCGCTGGCCAGCCTGCGCGGCGACTTCGGGCGCGTCGTTCTGGAGGAGGGCGCCAACATCCAGGACACCTGCGTGATGCATGGCTTCCCCGGCAGCGACACGGTGGTGGCGCGCAACGGCCACATCGGCCACGGCGCGGTGTTGCATGGCTGCCAGATCGGCGAAGACGCCCTGGTGGGCATGAATGCGGTGGTGATGGATGGCGCGCATATCGGCGCACGTTCCTTCGTTTCCGCCACGGCCTTCGTCAAGGCGGGTTTCACCTGCGATGCGCAGTCCCTGGTGATGGGCTCGCCCGCCCAGGTGCGCCGTGTGCTGAGCGATGACGAGGTGGCCTGGAAGCAGGCCGGCACCCGCGAGTACCAGCGCCTGGCCCAGCGCTGCCTGGCGGCGCTCGAACCCTGCGAACCGCTGGCCGAGGTAGAACCCGGCCGGCCGCGCATGAGCGACCCGGGACTGCGGCCCAAGGGCGAGGCGCGCTGATGGGCTCGGACGCCTGTGGCCCCATCGTGAGGCGTGCGGGTATAGTCGGCATCCCTTCACGACCCCGTATGCCCATGACCTCCCTCGTGCCCCTGGACCAGCTCATCACCCGCTTCCAGCAGCAGACTCCCATTCGCGCCAGCTCGCTGATCATGACCCTCTACGGGGATGCCATCGAACCCCACGGCGGCACCGTCTGGCTGGGCAGCCTGATCCAGATGCTGGAGCCCATCGGCATCAACGAACGGTTGATCCGCACCTCGATCTTCCGCCTCACCAAGGACGGCTGGCTGAGTGCCGAGAAGGTCGGGCGGCGCAGCTACTACAGCCTCACCGGCACCGGCCGCCGGCGTTTCGAGAAGGCCTTCAAGCGTGTCTACAGCTCCGGCATCCCGGCCTGGGATGGCTCCTGGCACCTGGTGGTGCTGTCGCAACTGCCCCAGGAGAAGCGCAAGCAGGTGCGCGAGGAGCTGGAATGGCAGGGTTTCGGCGCCATCGCGCCGACCGTGCTGGCCAACCCCCGCTGCGACCGCGTTGACCTCACCACCACCCTGCAGGAGCTGGACGCTCTGGAGGACAGCATCGTCTTCGAGACCAGTGCCCAGGATGTGCTGGCCTCCAAGGCCCTGCGCATGCAGGTGCGCGAAAGCTGGCGGCTGGACGAGCTGGGCGAGCACTACCGCGAGTTCATCCAGTTGTTCCGCCCGCTCTGGCAGGCCCTGCGCGAGCAGGAAAGCCTGGACCCGGAGGACTGCCTGCTGGCCCGCACGCTGCTGATCCACGAATACCGCCGCCTGCTGCTACGCGACCCGCAACTGCCGGACGAACTGCTGCCCAGCGACTGGGAAGGCCGCTCGGCCCGCCAGCTGTGCCGCAACATCTACCGCCTGATCTACGCCAAGGCCGAGGAGTGGCTGAACGCCAACCTGGAAACCGCCGACGGCCCGCTGCCCGACGCCAGCGAAGGCTTCTACCGGCGCTTTGGCGGTCTGCGTTGAGTGGATAGGTCATGGCTGCTTTCGCATTTGGCTCACAGCG
>NZ_LYSP01000040.1:0-61278 GCF_001728945.1 Pseudomonas sp. ENNP23 | reverse complement strand
CCGAGGAGATCGCCGTTTGAACCTGAACCGCCTGTTCCTTGGTTTCGGCGGCCTGGCCGTCCTGGGCCTGCTGTGGTGGCTCGGCGTGGCGGCCGGGGGCGCGGACGACGGCCTGGCCGCGCGCTTCTCGCCCCAGCAGACCCTGGCCAGCCTGCAGGAGCTGCTGCACCGTGGCGAGCTGTACGAGCACGTGTGGGTGAGCCTCAAGCGCATCCTCGTCGGGCTGTCCCTGGCGCTGCTGGTTGGGGTGCCCCTGGGGCTGCTGGTGGGCAGCTCGCGCAATCTGGAGGCCGCCACCACGCCGGCCTTCCAGTTCCTGCGGATGATCTCGCCGCTGTCCTGGATGCCCATCGCGGTGATGCTGATGGGGGTGGGCGACCAGCCCATCTACTTCCTGCTGGCCTTCGCCGCCGTCTGGCCGATCCTGCTCAACACAGCGGCCGGGGTGCGTCAGTTGGACCCGCGCTGGCTGCAACTGGCCCGCAGCCTGAGCGCCACCCGCCGGGAGGTGCTGCTGAAGGTGATCGTGCCCGGCGTGCTGGGCCATGTGCTGACCGGCGTGCGCTTGGCCATCGGCATCCTCTGGATCGTGCTGGTGCCCTGCGAAATGCTCGGCGTCAGTGCCGGGCTCGGCTACTACATCCTCGATACCCGCGACCGCCTGGCCTACTCAGAGCTGATGGCCATGGTGCTGCTGATCGGCGTGCTGGGCTTTGCCCTGGATGCCGCCGCGCGGGGGCTCTACCAGCGCTGGTCGCACACCTGAGGCACCGGGCGCTTCAGGCGTGGGAGGCGAGTCGGGCCTGGTAGAACAACTGGTCGCAGTGCGCCAGCAGGTCCTGGGGATGGGTCAGCGCCGGCGCGCTTGAGCGGTCGCTGCTGAGGTTGATGCTGAGGTGGTCCTGGCCGTCCGGGCGGTGGGCGTGGTCGTCGTTGGGCTCGAAGTGGTCGATGTCCGCCATTGGCCGCGCGCGGGCAGTGGCGAGCGGCCGGTCCAGGGGGCGCCGGCGATGCCGCCCATCGTCTCGCGGGCGCCTTTTCCAGGTTTACAGCCAGCGTCGGACCTGCTCGCGGTACGCCAGGTAGTCGGCACCGAAGAGCTGTTCGAGCATGCGTTCCTCCGGCGGGATCTGATAGCGCTCGATGTACAGCATGAACAGCACCACGCCCGCCAGGGCGAAGGGCGCGGCGAGCCACAGGCCCCAGCCCAGCAGCATCAGGGCGAAGCCCAGGTACATGGGGTTGCGGGTGCGATGGTAGATGCCACGGATGACCAGGGCCGAGGTGCGTTCCGGGTGGATCGGGTTGACCGTGGTGCGGGCCCGGCGGAAGGCCAGGGCTCCGGCCAGGCAGGTCGCCACGCCGGTGGCCAGCACCAGCAGCGCGAGCAGCAGCCGCAGCGCCGGGGGCAGGGCGATGGGCAGGTCCGGCGTGACCTGGGCCAGACCGTACATCAGCGCGGCGCAGGCCAGCCCCACCAGCGGCGGCGGGATGCGCCGCTCCAGCCAGCGGGCACGGGGGAGCGCGGTGGGGGGCTGGGTCATGGGGCTGTCCTTGTGAGGTGGGGGAGGCGGCATCATCAAGCCTGGAGTGGCTACAGAGTCAAGCACGCCTCCTGTGCATCACTGGTCCCGTTCGAAGCGCACGCCGGGCTTGGCGCGTTCGTCCACCCGCAGCTCGAAGACGTCGGGGCGGGCGTAGTGGCCGACCACGTCGAAGTCGTAGCGGGCGCGGGTCAACTGCTCGGTGTCCACCTCGGCGCAGAGCAGGCCGGTGGCGTTGCGCAGCGGGCCGGCGAGCACCTCGCCCAGCGGGTCGACGATCACGCTGCCGCCCTGGATCAGCGGGCGGTCGTCATCCCAGCCCGGTACTTCGATGCCCAGCTCACGGGGCGAGGGCTGCACCTGGCAGGCGCTGATCACGAAGCAACGGCCCTCATGGGCGATGTGGCGCATGGAGCATTGCCACACCTCGCGCTCGTCCACCGTTGGTGCGCACCACAGCTCCACGCCCTTGGCGTACATGGCGGTGCGCAGCAGCGGCATGTGGTTCTCCCAGCAGATGGCGGCACCCAGGCGGCCGGCGGCGCTGTCCACCACCGGCAGGGTGGAGCCGTCGCCCTTGGCCCAGATCAGCCGCTCGGTGCCCGTGGGCATCAGCTTGCGGTGCCGTGCCACCAGGCCTTCGCCGGGCTCGAAGAACAGTGCCGTGCAGTACAGCGAACTGCCCGCACGCTCGATCACTCCCAGCACCAGGCTGGCGCCGGTGCGGGCGGAGAGGGCGGCCAGGGCGTCCGTCTCGGCACCGGGCACGTCGATGGCGTTGGCGTGGTAGCGGGCGAAGGCCTCGCGTCCCTCCGGCAGGCGATAGCCCAGGCGGGTGCCGAAGATCTCGCCCTTGGGGTAGCCGCCCAGCAGCGCCTCGGGCATCACCACCAGGGCGGCGCCGGCGTCGCGGATGGCCTGTTCGTAGGAGAGGATGAGGTCCAGGGTGGCCTGCTTGCCTTCCGGCAGGGAGCCGATCTGCAGGGCGGCGACGGTGCGGCGGGGCATGGCGTGGGTCCTTGCTTGGTGAGGGATGACGGGGATGCTATAAGCCCCGCTTCCCGCAATGAATGGCGATTCGCTGCTAATCGATATGAAGCGCATGAATATCGAACAGGCCGACCTGAACCTGCTCAAGGTCTTCGAGGCCCTCCACGAAGAAGGCAGCGCCAGCCGCGCCTCGGTGCGCCTGGGGCTGACCCAGTCGGCGGTCAGCGCGGCCCTCGGGCGCCTGCGCCTGCTCTACGGCGATGCGCTGTTCCAGCGCACCGGGCGCGGCTTGGCGCCGACCCTGCTGGCGGACCAGCTCAAGCCGGTGATTAGCGAGGCCCTGGACCGGGTGCGCCAGAGCCTGGACCTGGTGGCCCCGGAGGGCGACGACTTCAGTGGACGCTCGGTGACGGTGGGGCTCTCCGACGACTTCGAGATCGCCCTCGCACCCCGGCTGCTGGCCCAGGTGGCGCGGCGGGCGCCGCAGCTGCGGCTGATCTTCCGCCAGACCCACAGCCAGATCGTCAACGCCGCGCTGATGGAGCGCCAGGTGGACCTGGCGATCACCTCCGGCGGCATCACCAGCCAGGGCCTGAGCCGCGCCTTGCTGGGGGAGGGCGGCTACGCCTGCGTGGTCGACCCCGAGGGATTCGGTGATGCCGGGGCGCTGGACCTGGAGCGCTTCGTCGCCAGCCCGCACCTGCTGATTTCCTCCGGCGGCTTCATCGGCATCGTCGACGAGGCCCTGGCCGCCCTCGGGCGCAGCCGCCGGGTGCTGGCCTCCACCACCCACTTCGCCGCCTTGCCCTACCTGCTCAAGGGCACGCCGGCCCTGGCCACGGTGCCGGCCCATGCCGCCGAAGCGGTGGCCCGCGTCAGCGGCCTGCGGGTGCTGGCCTGCCCGCTGGCGCTGCGGCGCTACCCCATCGAGCTGGGCTGGCGACCCCGCGCCCTGGAGGACCGCGCCGTGGCGCTGGTCCGCGAGGCCATCGAGGCCTGCTTCCCCCTGACGCCGACTCAAGGAACCTGACATGGAGACGTCGCTGGCCCTCAAGCGGGTCGTCGCCACCGTCGATTACCGGCGCTTCTGCGCTTCCGCCCGCCAACCGGGACTGGCCACTTCCCCGGTGTCCCACGCGGTGTGCGGTCTGCAGCGCGAGCTGGATGCGCTGCCGGCCTTCGTTCTGGCGGGTCGGGCCAGCCCAGGGCGATCCTCTTCTGGTCGGCGGACCAGTGCCAGCGGTTTTCCTTGAACCAGCCGACAACATTCCGCTGCCGGCTGGCCTAGACTTCTGCATCCCGACCCGCCGGGTCGGCTTTGCAACGATCGCAGGGAGCGAACCGATGAAACTGGCCAAGGACGACATAGCCCGCTTGTTCACCCTCCATTTGCCGGATTACTGCTGCGAGGTCTCCCGCCTCGGTGTGGCGGAGCTGGCCTTGCAATTCACCCACCGCGCCCTTGGGGATGTGTTCACCCTCTGCGTGCCGGCCCGCGAGCTGGATGGCGCCCCGGCGGTGCGGGCCCTGAGCCGGGCCCTGGCGGAAGAGTTCGAAGGCGCCGTGGGCGCGCGCCTGTGCTTCGGCACCCTGCGTCGCCGAGCCTGAGCGCAATAACGTACAAGACCGGCCCGCTGGCGGGCGGCACCGTTGGTGGGTCCCTTCTGCCCGAGCGTTGCCATGGCCTTGCACATCGAAACCCCGTTGATCCTCTCCCACCCGCTCTCCGCAGCCGCCGGGCGGCGCGTCCGGCTCAAGCTGGAGGCGCTGCAGCCGCCCGGTTCGTTCAAGATCCGTGGCGTCGGTGCCGCCTGTGAGGTGCACGCGCGGGCGGGCAAGCGGCGTTTCATCTGCTCCTCCGGCGGCAATGCCGGGCTGGCGATGGCCTTTGCCGGGCGCCAGTTGGGCGTTCCGGTGACGGTGGTGGTGCCGGAGAACACGCCGGAGCGCGCCCGCGAAGCCCTGCGCGGCGAAGGCGCGGACCTGCGGGTGCACGGCGCCGCTTGGCACGAGGCCAACGAGCTGGCGCTGTCCCTGGTGGGCCCGGAGGACGCCTTCATCCACCCCTTCGATGACCCGCTGCTCTGGAGCGGCCACGCCAGCCTGGTGGACGAGGCCGTGCGCCAGGGCCCCCGGCCCGGCGCCGTGGTGCTCTCGGTGGGCGGCGGCGGCCTGTTCAGCGGCGTGGTGGAGGGCCTGCGCCGCAACGGCTGGGACGATGTGCCGGTGGTGGCGGTGGAAACCCGGGGCGCCGCGTCCTTCGCCGCTGCGCGGGAGGCCGGCACGGCAGTGACCCTGGACACGCTGGCCACCTGCGCCGGCTCCCTGGCGGCGCGCCGCGTGTGCGATCGCGCGGCCGAGCTGGCCCGGCTGCACCCGGTGCGCAGCCACCAGGTCAGCGACCGCGAGGCACTGCGGGCCTGCGAGCGCTTCCTCGACGATCACCGCCTGCTGGTGGAGCCGGCCTGCGGCGCAGCGCTGGCCGCGCTCTACGGGGAATGCCCGGCGCTGGAAGATCTCGACGACGTGCTGGTGGTGGTCTGCGGCGGGGTGACCGCCAGCCTGGAACAGATCCGCGCCTGGCACGTCCAGGCCGCCGACTGAGCTGCACGAATCTTCCAGACAGCGCCGCTGGGCGGCCGATAATGGCGGGCCGCACCCCCTGCGGTGCAGGATGGCCCCCTGGCTGAGCGGAGCGCGCCCATGGCGGATGGCAACTGGATCGACCTCAAGCAGGATGCCGGCACCGGCATCGAGACGCTGCGCGCGCACTTTCGCGGGCACGCCTACGACCCGCACTGGCACGACAGCTACCTGGTGGGTGTCACCGAGCAGGGCGTGCAGCAGTTCCATTGCCGGCGTGCCCGGCACACCAGCACCCCGGGCCAGGTGTTCCTGCTGGAGCCGGGGGAGGTCCATGACGGGCATGCGCCCACCGAGGATGGCTTCACCTATTCCATGCTCTACCTGGAGCCGGACTGGCTGGAGCGCGAGCTGCGCAGCCTGTTCGAGGACGCTCCGGCCCATTGCCAGCCCAGCTTCGCGGGCACCCTCGCCAGCGACCCGCAGCTGGCGCTGGCGACGCTGACCGCCTTTCGCGCCCTGCACCAGCAGGAGCTGCGCATGCTGCGCCAGGCCGCGGTGGACCAGTTGCTGGTACGCATGACCGACCACCTGCACTGGCGCAGCCGGCAGCGCCAGGACCCGCGCCTGCCGCTGGTGGCGCTGCGGGCGCGGGACTACCTGCAGGCCCACCTGGGTGAGGACATCGGCCTGGACGACCTGGCGCTGGCCGTGGGGGTGGACCGCTTCCGCCTCAGCCGCGCCTTCAAGGCCGCCTTCGGCCTGGCACCCCACGCCTACCTGATCCAGCTGCGCCTGAGCCGGGCGCGGCAACTGCTGGCCCGGGGGCAGACGCCCGCCGAGGTGGCCAGCGCGCTCGGCTTTGCCGACCAGAGCCACCTGGGGCGCTGGTTCCGCCGGGCCTACCGGCTGACCCCGGCGGACTACCGTCGGCGCTGCACACGTCTTCCAGACTGAGCGGCCGACGGGCCGGAAGATGGGGACTCCCCACTCCGGAGCCCACCATGGACACGCTGTCACCCTTCGCACTCTTCGCCGTCGTCGCTTCCATCACCCCCGGCCCCACCAACCTGCTGGTGCTGGGCAACGCCGCGCGTTTCGGACTGCGCCGGGTGTGGCCCATCGTGCTCGGTGCCTGTTCGGCGGCCACCGCTGTCCTGGCCCTGGTCGGCCTCGGCCTGGGGGAGGTGCTGCTGCGGCTGCCGGCCCTGCAGCTGGCGATGAAGGTCGCCGGCTTCGCCTGGCTCTGCTGGCTCGCCTGGGGCCTGTACCGCAGCGCCGGCAGCGACCTCGGCCCGGACGCCGGCCGGCCCCTGGGCGTGGCCGGCGCGATGGGACTGCAACTGGTGAACCCCAAGGTGTGGATGACTGCGCTGGTGGTGATGGGCGTGTACCTGCCCGGCGCCGGGGACCTGGCCATCCGGGTGCTGCAGCTGGCGCTGGTGTTCCTGCTGGTGTCGCTGCCCTGCATGGGGGCCTGGGCCCTGCTGGGGGCGGGCAGCGCACGGCTGCTGCCGGGGCACCGGGCGCAGCGGCGGTTCAACCGGGCCATGGCGGTGCTGCTGTTCCTGTCGGCCTGCCTGGCGCTGGGAGGCTGACCGCTTGGCCATAACCAATTGGTTGGCCTGAGACCCATCTGACGCTAGGCTTGCGCGCATTGCCCTGCCTGGACCTGCCCGTGAATATCGACACCCGCATCAAGTTCCGTCACCTGGTGTGCTTCCTCGAAGTGGCGCGCCAGGGCACCCTGGCGCGCGCGGCGGACAAGCTGGCGGTCAGCCAGCCGGCCATCTCCAAGACCCTGCGCGAACTGGAGGACCTGCTGGGCGCCAGCCTGTTCGTGCGGGGTCATGGCGGGGTGACCCTGAGCGAGGCGGGGGTGGCCTTCATGCGCTACGCCGGGCCCTGTGTGCAGGCGCTGCGGGACGGGGTGAACAGCCTGCGCAGCGGCGAGCACGAGTCGGCCACGTTGCGCCTGGGGGTGCTGTCCACCGTGGAGAGCCTGCTGGTGCCCGAAGCGGTGCGCCGCCTGCATGCGCGCCACCCGTCCCTGGTGGCCAGCGTGGTCACCGGCCCCAGCGCCTGGCTGCTGTCGCAGTTGCACCTGGGCGAGCTGGACCTGGTGGTGGGGCGGATGACCGACAGCCCGCAGATCCAGGGGCTGGTGTTCGAGCACCTGTACAGCGAGTCGATGACCCTGGTGGTGCGCCCCGGCCACCCGCTGCTGGCGGCGCCCGTGATGCGCGAGGCCCTGCAGGGCTTCCCGCTGGTGCTGCCGCTGGCCGGGACCACCATCCGCAAGTACGCCGATGCTTTCTTCGTGCAGTGCGGTGTGGCGCAGCCGCGCCAGCGCCTGGAGACCCTGTCGGTGGCCCTGAGCCGGCGCTACGTGCAGACCGGCGAGGCGATCTGGATCGCCCCCTACGACGCGGTGCAACTGGACCTGCGTCGCGGTGAGCTGGTGGAGCTGGACCTGGGCATCCGCGAGCCCGGTGGCTCGGTGGGCATCTGCAGTAACGCCGCGCTGCCGCTGCCCCTGGCCGCCCACTGGTGCGTGGAGGTGCTGCGGGAGCTGGGGCAGGACTACCGGGACGGCAGCTATCCGGAATCGAGCGTCCCTTAGAGTGGTTGGCCATAACCAATTGGTTATGTCTGGCGGGCGTCTTTTCAGTTCACGGGCTGGGCTCCAGCGGCGAGACTGCCACCCGCCCGCTGCCTGGCAGCCTCCACAACTCGAACAACAGGAGACCGACATGGCCGATCTTCCCTCGGAAAGCCGTTTTGTCATCCGCGACCGTAATTGGCACCCCAAGGCCCTGACCCCCGACTACAAGACCTCCGTGCCGCGCTCGCCGCGCCAGGCGCTGGTGAGCATCCCGCAATCGCTGTCGGAGACCACCGGCCCGGACTTCTCCCACCTGAAGATGGGCGAGCACGACAACGACCTGCTGCTGAACTTCAACCACGGCGGCTTGCCCATCGGTGAGCGCATCGTCGTCTCCGGCCGGGTCATGGACCAGTACGGCAAGCCGATCCCCCACACCCTGGTGGAGATGTGGCAGGCCAACGCCGGCGGCCGCTACCGCCACAAGAACGACCGCTACCTGGCGCCCCTGGACCCCAACTTCGGCGGCGTCGGCCGTGCCCTGACCGACAGCGAGGGCCGCTACATCTTCCGCACCGTCAAGCCGGGCCCGTACCCCTGGCGCAACGGCCCGAACGACTGGCGCCCCGCGCACATCCACTTCTCCATCAGCGGCCCGTCCATCTCCACCCGGCTGATCACCCAGCTGTATTTCGAAGGTGACCCGCTCATCCCGCTGTGCCCCATCGTCAAGAGCATCGCCAACCCCGATGCCGTGCAGACGCTGATCGCCAAGCTGGACATGGGCAACGCCAACCCCATGGACTGCCTGGCCTACCGCTTCGACATCGTGCTGCGCGGCCAGCGCAAGACCCACTTCGAGAACCGCTGAGGAGCCACCCGCATGCCCATCGAACTGCTGCCGGAAACCCCTTCCCAGACCGCCGGCCCCTACGTGCACATCGGCCTGGCCCTCGAAGCCGCCGGCAACCCGACCCGCGACCAGGAGATCTGGAACCGCATGGCCAAGCCCGGCGCGCCGGGTGAACACATCGTGCTGATCGGCCACGTCTACGACGGCAACGGCCACCTGGTGCGCGACTCCTTCCTGGAGTTCTGGCAGGCCGACCACGAGGGCGTGTACGACACCGCCTTCGACCTGGAGAAGCCGTTCAACAGCTTCGGCCGCACTGCCACCACCTTCGACGCCGGCGAGTGGACCCTGCACACCATCAAGCCCGGCGTGGTGAAGAACGCCGCCGGGGTGCCCATGTCGCCGCACATCAACATCTCGCTGTTCGCCCGGGGCATCAACATCCACTTGCAGACCCGCCTGTACTTCGAGGACGAGGCCCAGGCCAACGCGGCCGATCCGGTGCTCAACCTGATCGAGCAGCCGCAACGCCGCGAGACGCTGGTGGCGCGCCGCTGCGAAGTGGAGGGGCGCCTGGCCTACCGCTTCGACATCCGCATCCAGGGTGAAGGGGAAACGGTGTTCTTTGACTTCTAGGGAACCGGCCCCCGTGCCCGACGCGCTGACCGAACCCATCGGGCAGCGCATCCAGCGGCATTTCGAGTCTGCGCTGGAGGCCCGGGGCTACCGGACCGACCCCGCGCAACGCACCGCCATTGCCCGTCTCGGCCAATGGCTGGAGGCGCTTGTGGCGAGGCGCAGCGGCTGGCTGCGGCGCCTGCCGGCCGGGCTCTACCTCTGGGGCGGCGTGGGGCGTGGCAAGAGCTTCGTCATGGATGCCTTCTTCGACGCGGCCCCGGTGCCGGGCAAGCGGCGGGTGCATTTCCACGCCTTCCTGCAGGAACTGCAGGGGCGCATCGCCGCCTTCGCCGGCCAGCCGGACCCGCTGGCCCTGGCCGCCCACGCGCTGGCCCGGGAGGCGCCGCTGCTGTGCTTCGACGAGTTCCACGTCCATGACATCGGCGATGCCGTGCTGCTCGGGCGCCTGCTCAAGGTGCTGGTGGAGGAGGGCGTCGGCCTGGTGTGCACCTCCAACTACCACCCGGACGGTCTGTGCCCGAACCCGCTGTACCGGGAGCGCTTCAAGCCCGCCATCGCCCTGATCGAGAAACGCTTTGAGGTGATCCACCTGGACGGCGGCGAGGATTACCGCCAGCGCGGCGGCGAGCGGGAAGCCTGGGGCGAGTACGCCTGGCCGCAATCGGCCTTTCCCGAGGGCTGGCTCGCTGCCCGCCTGGGGCTGACGGAGGTGGGCGCCCAGGTGCTGACGGTCAACCACCGGCTGCTGCCGGTGCAGGCGGCGGGCGCCGATCGGGCCTGGATCGCCTTCGACAGGCTCTGCCGGGACCCGCGCTCCAGCGCCGACTTCCTCTGGCTGTGTCGGCAGTTCCGGCACCTCGCCATCAGCGAGGTGCCGTGCCTGGGCGAGGAGGCCATCGACGTCCAGCAACGCTTCGTCAACCTGGTGGACATCGCCTACGACGCCGGCACGCGCCTGCTGTTGGCCAGCGAGGCGGACCTCGACGCCCTGTGCCGGGGCAGGCCGCACATGGATTTCTCCCGCACCCGCAGCCGGCTCCGGCAACTGCGCTCGGTACAACCCGACTCCATGGACTGAACATGCTGCAGAGTCCCGCCATCGTCGCGCCGATCTTCATCCCCATCGGCATTGGCCTCCTGTCTGCCTGGGGGGCTTCGGCATCACCCGGGCAAACATGTGCCAGCCCCGGACGCGCGGGTGGCGCGTCGGGGTGGTGGCGTCTGCGGGGGGAAGTGGGCACCGCCTTGTGGGCGTGACCCGACCGAGAAACGGCGCGGCACCTGACCGGACCGCGTGCTCCCCCGGCGGCGCAGAACCTACGGATGTCCGTACCAGGGGTCAATTGCGATTATCGAACTTCGGTTCGATAATCGGCCACCTGCTGCGACCGCGATTCCATACAGGACAACAACAATGACCGAAGAAACGCGTGCTCCCCTGACCCCCCTGGCGCCGCCTATCGTCGCCTCGCCGGCCAAGCGCATCGAGGCCTTCACCGGGGACCCCAACTTCATGACCTCCCTGGCGCGGGGCCTGGCGGTGATCCATGCCTTCCAGGAGCGCAAGCGCCACCTGACCATCGCCCAGATCAGCCACCGCACCGAGATTCCCCGTGCCGCTGTGCGCCGGTGCCTGCACACGCTGATGAAGCTGGGCTACGTCACCACCGATGGGCGTACCTACTCGCTGCTGCCCAAGGTGCTGACCCTGGGCCATGCCTACCTGTCTTCGACACCCTTGGCGGTGACGGCCCAGCCGATCCTCGACCGCCTCAGCGAGCAACTGCATGAGGCTTGCTCCATGGCCACCCTGGAGGGCGACGAGATTCTCTACATCGCCCGTTCCGCCACGCCCCAGCGGCTCATCTCGGTGGACCTCAGCGTCGGCAGCCGCCTGCCGGCCTACTGCACCTCCATGGGGCGCATCCTGCTGGCCGCCCTCGACGACGCGGCCCTGGAGGACTACCTGGAGCACGCCGACCTGCAGGTGAAGACCAGTCGCACCGTCTGCACCCCCGACGGCCTGCGCGCGAGCATCGACGAGATCCGCCGCCAGGGCTGGGTGATCATCGATCAGGAGCTGGAAATGGGTCTGCGCTCCGTCGCCGTGCCGCTGAAGGACTCCGCCGGCCAGGTGCTGGCCGCACTCAACGTGGGCACCCACGCCGGCCGCGTGTCCCGCCAGGAGCTGGAGAACCGCCTGCTGCCGGTGCTGCTGGAAGCCAGCAAGGAACTCAGTACCCGTCTGTTCCACTGAGGGGATGCGTGCACAGCCAAGGCGGCTGCGTCCGCCTGGCTGAACCTGTTCGTCTATCGAACGCTTTGCCGATTATCGAATTGAATGCTCCCGGCACTCTCCGTAACGTCTGCCCAGCCCGCGGCCAACGCCCGGGCGAATAACAACAACGAGAGTCCGAGCCTGCCCGGGCCGTGCCATCGCATGAGCGCGGGGTGCCAGGCTCCAGCAGGAATCCTTGCATGACCAGCCAAGCCCACGTCCCCGTTGCGGGCATCCTCGATGTCCAGCGCTTCATCAATGCCCAGCCGTTGTCCGCCTACCAGTGGCGCGTCGTCCTGCTGTGCTTCCTCATCGTCTTCCTCGACGGCCTCGACACCGCCGCCATGGGCTTCATCGCCCCGGCCCTGACCCAGGAGTGGGGCATCGACCGTGCCAGCCTGGGCCCGGTGATGAGCGCCGCGCTGATCGGCATGGTCTTCGGCGCCCTCGGTTCCGGCCCTTTGGCCGACCGCTTCGGGCGCAAGCTGGTGCTGGTGGGTGCGGTGTTCCTGTTCGGGCTGTTCAGCCTGTTCTCTGCCTTCAGCGCCAACGTCGAGCAATTGCTGGTGCTGCGCTTCCTAACCGGCCTGGGGCTGGGGGCGGCGATGCCCAACGCCACCACGCTGCTCTCCGAGTACACCCCCGAGCGCCTCAAGTCGCTGCTGGTGACCAGCATGTTCTGCGGCTTCAACCTGGGCATGGCGGGCGGCGGCTTCGTTTCCGCCAAGCTCATTCCGGCCTTCGGCTGGCACAGCCTGTTGCTGATCGGTGGCCTGCTGCCGCTGCTGCTGACCCTGGTGCTGCTGCTGTGGCTGCCCGAGTCGGCACGCTACCTGGTGGTGCGCAACAAGGGCGATGAGCGCGTTCGCCGCGTGCTGGCGCCCATCGCCCCGAGCGAAGTGGCCGTGGCCACCGGCTTCAGCGTGCCGGAGCAGCAGACGGTGCAGAGCCGCAACGTGTTCCGGGTGATCTTCTCCGGCACCTACAGCGCCGGCACCCTGCTGCTGTGGCTGACCTATTTCATGGGGCTGGTGATCGTCTACCTGCTCACCAGTTGGCTGCCGACCCTACTGCGCGACAGTGGCGCGAGCCTGGAGCAGGCCGCCTCCATCGGCGCGCTGTTCCAGTTGGGCGGCGTGCTCAGTGCGGTGGGTGTGGGCTGGGCGATGGACCGCTTTGACCCGCACCGGGTGATCGGCGTGTTCTACCTGCTGGCCGGGGTCTTCGCCTGGCTCGTCGGCCAGAGCCTGGGGCAGATGACCCTGCTGGCCACCCTGGTGCTGGTGGCGGGCATGTGCATCAACGGCGCGCAATCGGCCATGCCGTCCCTCGCGGCACGCTTCTACCCGACCCAGGGCCGCGCCACCGGCGTGTCCTGGATGCTCGGCATCGGCCGCTTCGGCGCCATCCTCGGTGCCTGGATCGGCGCCACCCTGCTGGGCCTGGGCTGGAACTTCGAGCAGGTGCTTACCGCCCTGGTACTGCCGGCCGCCCTGGCCACCGCCGCGGTGCTGGTGAAGGGACTGGTCAGCCACGCCGACGCCACCTGATCCCGCCTCAGCCCTCGGGCGGCTGCCAGCCGCCGCCGAGGGCCTTGTACAGGCTGACACTGGCCTGCAGTTGCGCGAAGCGCACCTGCACGGCGGCATCTTCTGCCTGGAACAGGCTGCGCTGGGTCTCCAGCACCGTCAGCCAGGTCTCCGCTCCCACCCGGTAACGGCGTTCGGCCAGTTCGAACGCCTGCCGGGCGCGGTCGCGTTCTTCGGCTTGCCAGCGTTGCTGGTGGGCGCTGCCCTCCAGGGCCAGCAGGGCACGTTCGACGTCGGCGAAGGCATTGACGATGGCGCCCCGGTAGGTGGCCAGCAGCTCCGCCTGGCGCGCCTGGCGTTGCTGGTGCACGGCGTCCAGGCGGCCGGCGTTGAAGATCGGCGCGCTGAGGGCCACGCCCAGGTTGGTGTAGGGGTTGCGCAGCAGGTCGGGGAACTGGTCGGCGCCACTGCCCAGGGCGGCGGTGAGGCTGAGGCTCGGCAGCAGGGCGGCGCGGGCCACGGTGATATCAGCCTCGGCGGCGGCCAGGCGGGCTTCGGCGGCGGCGATGTCCGGACGCCGGGCCAGCAGCGCGCTGGGCAGGCCGGGGTCGAGGGCCGGGTTGGCGAGGCGCTCGAAGCCCTGGTCGCTGACCTGCAACTGCTGCACGGGCTGGCCGAGCAGGGCGGCAAGGGTGACCCGGGCCTCCTGCCGCTGTTGCCGGAGGCGCGCGTGCTCGCGCTCGCGGGCGGCCAGCAGGCCCTGCTGCTGGGCCAGCTCCACGGCGCCGGCAGCGCCGGCGGCGTGCCGGGTCTGCACCAGCGCCAGGACCTGGCGGGCGTTGTCGCGGTTGTGCCGGGCGATCCGCTGTTGCTCCGCCAGGGCCTGGAGGCTGAGGTAGGCGCTGGCCACGGCGCTTTCCAGGGTCAGCTCCAGGGCGGCCTGGTCGAAACGGCTGGCGGCGTAGCCCTGTTCGGCGCTGGCCAGGGCTGCGGCCTTGCCGCCCCACAGGTCGAGTTCGTAGCTGGCGTTCAGCAGGCCGCCGAAGCTGTGGTAGCGCGGCTGTTCGCGGCTGGCATCCAACTGGCTGAAACCCGGGCCGCGCAGCAGGCGTTGCTGGTTGGCGCTGAGGTCTGCCTTGAGCTCGGGCAACAGCGGCGCGCGGGCCTGGGTGATGGCGGCCTGGGCCTGGCGCAGGCGGGCGCGGCCGGCGGCCAGGTCTTGGCTGCCGGCACGGGCCGTCTGCACCAGGCGCTCCAGGGCAGGGTCGTTGAAGTGACGCCACCAGTCGCGGACGCTGACGGCCGCATCCGGGACGGCTGCCTGCCACCGGGGCGGCGGGGTGAGGGCGGCGGGTTCGACCGGTGCCTGGCGGGTGCAGGCGGCCAGGGTCAGGCACAGCAGGGCGAGGAGGGGCTTGGCGTCGGTCATGGTTGGGTGAGTGCGGTTACCGGGTCGAGGCGCGCGGCCTTGCGGGCCGGCATGTAGCCGAACAGGACGCCGGTGGCCAGGGCGCAGCCGAAGGCGCCGAGGGCGGCGAGCAGGGAGAAGCCCAGGGCCACGTCGGTGAGCAGCAGCAGGCCGCCCACCAGGCCGGCCAGCAGCAGGCCGAGCCCGCCGCCGGTGACGGAGAGCAGCGAGGCCTCGGTGAGGAACTGGCGGAGGATGTCGCGCTGGCGGGCGCCGGTGGCGATGCGGATGCCGATCTCGCGGGTGCGCTCGCGCACGGTCATGAGCATCACGTTCATCACGCCGATGCCACCCACCAGCAGGGAGATGGCGGCGATGGCGCCGAGCATCAGCGAGAGGCTGTTGCGGGTGCTGGCCTCGGCCTGGATCAGGGCGGCGTTGTTGGTCAGCTCGAAGTCCCGCACGCCTCGGTGCAGGCGCAGCAGCAGGCGGTCCAGCGCCGCTTCGGTGGCCTGCACCCGGCTGGCGTCGGCAGCGGCCACCACGACGAACGCCGGGTCGGGCTTGCCGAACAGGCGGATGCTGGCGGCGGAGTAGGGCACCACCACCTGGTTGTCGGCGTCTTCGTCGCCGGAGCTGGCGCCCTTGGCCACCAGGGTGCCGATGACACGGAACGGCACCTGGCCGATGAGCAGGTCACGGCCCACCGGGTCGAGGCCGGGGAACAGGGTGTCGCGCACCTTCTGCCCGATCACTGCGACCGGCGCCGCTTCGGCTTCTTCCCGGGCGTCGAAATAGCGTCCGCTGGCCACCGGCCAGTTGAGGATCTCGGGGAAGTCCACGCCGTTGCCGCGCACGTAGGGGGTGATGTCGCGGTTGCCGTAGCGCACCAGCAGCTCGCCGCCGATCACCGGCATGATCCGCCGCACCTGGGGCAGGGCGGACAGCGCGGCGATGTCGTCGAGGGTGATGACCCCTTCCGGCAGCCGAGGCGCTGGGGGGTAGCCGGAGAGGTAGATGATGTTGGAGCCGAAGGCGCCCATCTGTGCCATGACCTGGCGCTTGCTGCCCTCGCCGATGGCCAGCATCACCACCACCGAGGCGACGCCGATGACGATGCCGAGCAGGGTCAGCGCGGTGCGGAAGCGGTTGACGCCCATCATCCGCCAGGCGGCGCGCAGGGCATCGAGCAGCTCGCCGGCCCAGGCGCCGGCCGGTGCGAGGCCGGGCTGCTCCAGGCGTTCGCGCAGTTGGCTGGCGGGCCGTGCCCGGGGGCTGATGGCGGGGTCGGTGCCGCTGTCGCTGATGATCTGCCCGTCGCGCACTTCGATCACCCGACGGGCCCGTGCCGCCACCTGGCGGTCGTGGGTGATCAGCAGCAGGGTGTGGCCTTCGGCGGACAGGGCGTCGAGCAGGTGCATGACGTCTTCGCCGCTCTGGCTGTCCAGCGCGCCGGTGGGTTCGTCGGCGAGGATCACGTGGCCGCCGTTCATTAGTGCACGGGCGATCGAGACCCGCTGCTGCTGGCCCCCGGAGAGCTGGTGCGGGCGGTTGTCGCTGCGGCTGCCCAGGCCCAGGCGCTGCAGCAGGTCACGGGCGCGGGCGGCGCGTTGCGGGGCGGGGGTGCCGGCGTAGAGGGCGGGCACTTCGACGTTCTCGCGGGCAGAGGCGGCGGGGATCAGGTGGTAGCCCTGGAAGACGAAGCCGAAGGCTTCGCGGCGCAGCCAGGCCAGGGCGTCGGCGTCGAGCTGCGCCACGTCGCGCCCGGCGAAGCGGTAGTGCCCGGCGCTGGGGCGGTCCAGGCAGCCGAGGATGTTCATCAGGGTGGATTTGCCGGAGCCGGAGGCGCCGACGATGGCGACGTATTCGCCGGCCTGGATGCGCAGGGAGACGCCGCGCAGCACCTCCACCTCGGGGGCGCCGTTGCCGCCGTAGCGCTTGCGGACGTCCTGCAGCTCCAGCAGGGGCGCTTCGCCGTTCATCCTTCGTGGGCCTCGTCGCCTACCAGCAGCCGTTCGCCTTCGGCCAGGCCGGCGAGCACCTGGACGCGCATGCGGTCCCGCAGGCCGATGCGCAGTTGGCGCTCCTCGACGGCGCCGCGCTCGTTCACCACCCGCACCCGGTCGCCGTCGCGCAGGGCCGCCAGGGGGATGGTGAGGGCGTTGCGGGCGTGGCCTTCGACGAACTGCACCTGGGCGGTCATGTCGGTCATCAGGGCGCCGTCAGGGTTGTCCACGTCCAGCAGCACGGTGT
Organism: Pseudomonas sp. ENNP23; assembly: GCF_001728945.1. Lineage (NCBI taxonomy): Bacteria > Pseudomonadati > Pseudomonadota > Gammaproteobacteria > Pseudomonadales > Pseudomonadaceae > Pseudomonas > Pseudomonas sp. ENNP23. The sequence continues at coordinate 44,596 of NZ_LYSP01000040.1, read as the reverse complement.
AGAGCACCACGCGGCCGCCACCGGCGGTGGGGCTGCCGCCGCCCTGGCTGAGCTGCTCCAGGGGCCGTGGTGGCAGCGGCAGGATCTGCCGCACCTTCGCGTCCCAGCGCCGTCCGCCGCCGCCCAGGGTGCTGAACCAGGCGGGCATGCCGGCCTGGATGCGGCCGATGTCGGCTTCGGACACCTGGGCCCAGAGAGTCATGGGCGAGAGCTGGGCGATGCGCAGGATGAGCGGGGTCTGCTGCTGGGCGTTGAGGGTCTGGCCGACCCGTGCGTCCAGGGCCACCACGGTGCCGGAGAGGGGCGCGTAGATGCGCGTGTAACCCAGCTCGGCCTCGTCGCTGCGCAGGGTGGCGCGGGCCTGGTCGATCTGGGCGCGGATCATGTCGATGCGGGCGCGGGTGGCGCGGACCTGGGCCTGGGCCACCTGCAGGTCTTCTTCACGGCCGGCGCCGCCGGCGAGCAGGGTGCGCTGTCGGGTGTGCTGCTGGTTGGCCAGGTCGTGCTGGGCGCGCTGTTCGGCGAGCTGGGCTTCGAGGGTCTGGATGGAGTAGCGCCCGGCATCCACCTTGGCCTGCTGGGTGGACGGGTCGATTTCCACCAGCAGGTCGCCCTGGCGCACGCTGTCGCCGGGCTCCACATGGAGCTTGAGGATCTGCCCGGAGGCCTGGGCGCCAACATCGACGTAGTGCCGGGGCTGCAGGGTGCCGAGGGCGCTGACACTGCTCTCCAGGTCCGCCAGGGTGACGGCGACGCTGTCCGGGTGGGCCGACCTTGGGGCCTGGGTCCAGGCCACCAGGGCCAGCAGGGGGAGGGCGAGCAGGGGCGCGGCGAGCAACTGTCGAGGTGTGGGCATGCGGGGCTTCCGGGCTGGCTGACGACCCGCGACCGCCGTTGCGACGACCACGGAGGGCTGCCTGGGAAACGGATGGAGGCTCGGGTGATTTAGTCCGGAGGGGTGGCCAGGGGCGCGGGCTCAGCGGGCGTGGATCACCACGCGGCCGTCGCCCCGGGTGGCCAGGCGGATCGGCAGCACCTTGGGCAGGGCCTTGACCAGGTTGCCGATGTCCTGGGTGCTGTAGATGCCGCCGATGCGCTGCTCGCCAACGCTGGCGTCGCCGAGCACCAGGGGGTGGTCGAGGTAGCGGTTGATCAGCGGCAGGGCGTCGGCCAGGGGCAGGTCGTCGAGCACCAGCTTGCCATTGCGCCAGGCCAGCGCCTTGCTCGTGTCCGCTGCGCCGACGTGGGGCTGCAGGTCGCCGGGGCGGAAGGCGGCCTGCATGCCGGGGGAGAGGTTGCTGTCGTTGCCGTGGCGGGCGCTGCGCACCTTGACCGAGCCTTCGGTGACGGTGACCACGACGTTGTCCTGGTAGGTCCAGACGTTGAAGCGGGTGCCGGTGACGGTGATCGAGCCTTCCCCGGCATTCACCACGAAGGGGTGCTGCGGGTCGCGGCTGACGTGGAAGTAGGCTTCGCCACGGGACAGCTCCACCCGGCGCTGGTCGATGAAGCTGGCGTAGCTCAGGCGGCTGCCGAGGTTCAGCTCCACTTCGCTGCCGTCGCCCAGGGTGAAGCGCTGGATGCTGGTGTCGGCGCTGTAGCGGTGGTAACTGTCCGGCACCCAGCCGGCCAGCCAGCCGCTGTAGGCCGCCAGGGGCAGGCCGACCACTGCCAATGCCAGGGCGCGGGCGTGGCGGGCCAGGAAGCCGCGCCGCCGCACGGGGGGGGGCGGGCGTTGCTGCGGGGGCGGGGCGAGCCGGGGTGGCGTCGGGCGTGCCGCGCTGCCGCTGGGGACGGTGCTGGGTGGCAGGTGGGCGCTGAGCTCCCAGATCTCCAGCATTTCCGCGTATTCCAGGGCGTTGGCCGGGTCGCTGTCGATCCAGGCCTGGAACTCGGCGCGCTCCTCGGCGGTGCAATCCTCGGCGTGCAGTCGCATGCACCAGTGGGCGGCGACTTCGACCAGGGGATCGCTGGTGGCGGGGGAGGTGGCTTTGTTCATCGGGCTTACCGGTTTGACCTGGGTTCCATGGTGATCTGGAGGCGATCCGTCATTGAGGCTTAAATCTTGATGAGAATTATTATAAATTTAGTTCATTTCAGACTGCCAGCATCGTAGGACGATGGGCGTTGATCTCGCTCAACTGGTGTGGCCGCGTGGAACGCGGCCGGGGGACGCCTTGGAAAACTACTATCGGGAGCTGCTGCGTTTCCTGCAGTCCAGGCTCGGAGACCGTCAGGCAGCAGCGGATGTCGCCCATGACGCGTATTTGCGGGTGATGGAGCGTGCGAGTCAAGAGCGCATCGAGTCGCCACGGGCCTTTCTCTACCGCACGGCACTCAATCTGGTGGTGGACGAACACCGGCGCAGCGTCATCCGCCGCAACGAGCCGCTGGAGGTGCTGGACGAGGAGGAGCGCTTCCACGCGCCGTCGCCCCAGCGCCTGCTGGCCCGCGATCAGCGCCTGTCGATGCTCGGGCGGGCCCTGGACGAACTGCCCCAGGCCTGCCGCGACGCCTTCCTGCTGCGCAAGCTGGAGGGGCTGTCCCACATGGAGATCGCCGAGCGCCTGGCGATTTCCCGCAGCCTCGTGGAGAAGCACATCGTCAATGCGATGAAGCACTGCCGGCTGCGCATGCGCGAGTGGGAGGCCGGTTGAGTCGCCGGTAAATTTCCCCGCCCAGTCCTCGTTCCTTGTCAGCAGGCGGCCACCGGGCCGTCCCCCATGACAGCCGCGGTCCGCGACGGCCCGCCAGCAGAGGACACAGGACATGACCCAGCCCCTCAACACCGCCATCCACGACCTGATCGGCATCGGCTTCGGCCCTTCCAACCTGGCCCTGGCCATCGCCCTGCAGGAGCGTGCCGCCAGCGGGCAGGGCGCCCTGGACGCGCTGTACCTGGACAAGCAGGCCGACTACCGCTGGCACGGTAACACCCTGGTGAACCAGAGCGAGCTGCAGATTTCCTTCCTCAAGGACCTGGTGACTCTGCGCAACCCCACCAGCCCGTACTCCTTCGTCAACTACCTGCGCCAGCACGACCGCCTGGTGGACTTCATCAACCTCGGCACCTTCTACCCCTGCCGCATGGAGTACAACGACTACCTGCGCTGGGTTGCCGGTCAGTTCGCTGACCAGTGCCGCTATGGCGAGGAAGTCCAGGCAGTGGAGCCGCTGCTGGAGGGCAAGCAGGTGCAGGCACTGCGGGTGGTCTCCCGCGATGCCAACGGCCAGTCCCAGGTACGCACCACCCGCGCGGTGGTGCTCAGCGCTGGCGGCACCCCGCGCGTGCCCCAGGCCTTCCGCCACCTCAAGGGCGATGCGCGGGTGTTCCACCACGCCCAGTACCTGGAGCGCATCCAGCAGCAGCCGTGCGCCAGTGGCCAGCCGATGCGCATCGCCATCGTCGGCGGCGGGCAGAGCGCCGCGGAGGCCTTCATCGACCTCAACGACAGCTACCCGAACGTACAGGTGGACGTGATCCTGCGGGGCTCCGCCCTCAAGCCGGCGGATGACAGCCCCTTCGTCAACGAGGTGTTCTCCCCCGAGTTCACCGACCTGATCTTCAGCCAGCCCACCGCCGAGCGTGAGCGGCTGATCCGTGAGTACCACAACACCAACTACTCGGTGGTGGACCTGGACCTGATCGAGCGCATCTACGGCATCTTCTACCGCCAGAAGGTCTCCGGCTCGCGCCGCCATGCCTTCCGCAACCTCAGTGCCGTGGAGCGGGCCACCGCCACCACCGACGGCATCGAACTGGTGCTGCGCCACATCGCCACCGGCGAGCAGAGCAGCCACCGCTACGACGCGGTTGTGCTGGCCACCGGGTATGAGCGCCAGGCCCACCGTGAGCTGCTGGAACCCCTGGCGCCCTGGCTGGGGGACTTCGAGGTGGCCCGCGACTACCGCCTGCGCACCGACGACAACTTCCGCCCCGCGCTGTACATGCAGGGCTTCTGCCAGGCCAGCCACGGCCTCAGCGATACCCTGCTGTCGGTGCTGCCGATCCGTGCCGACGAGATCGCTGCGTCCCTGCATCAGCACCTGGAGCCCGCCGGTGCTGCCGGGCGTACCGCGCCGAGCTACGCCATCGCCGGCTGACCACCCCCGCGCCGGCTTCGGTCGGCGCGTTCCCTTTCTCCGCGAGAACCTCCGATGCCCATGCGCACCCTTGTCGCCGGGGCCGCAGCCTTGCTGCTGGCACCGTGCCTGTCCCATGCCGCCGATGCCGGTGGCGACACCCTGATCCGCTGGACCGCCCACGGCGTGCCGCACATCCGCGCGGCTGACGAGCGTGGCCTCGGGCGTGGCATCGGCTATGCCTACGCCCGCGACAATGCCTGCCTGCTGGCCGAAGAGATCATCACCGCCCGAGGCGAGCGGGCCCGCTGGTTCGGCGCGGACGGGCAGTCCTCCGCCGGTCTGGCCAACGTCCCGTCCGACCTGTTCTTCACCTGGCTGAACGCCCCCGAGCAGGTCGCCAGTTTTCGTCGTGCCCAGACCGACGAGGTGACCGAGCTGCTGGTCGGCTATGCCGAAGGCTTCAACCGCTACCTGGGCGAAGCTGACGCCGGCCGCACCCACTGCCTCGGTCAGGCCTGGCTGCGCCCCATCGAAGTGGATGACCTGGTCCGCCTGACCCGGCGCCTGCTGGTGGAGGGCGGTGTCGGCCAGTTCGCCGAAGCCGTGGTGGGCGCCGCCCCGCCCGGGCGGCAACAGGCCGCGCGGGACAGCGGCCACACCCTCGCGCGGGTGGAAGGCTTCCGCCTGGACCGGGGCAGCAACGCCGTGGCCGTGGGCCGCCAGCGCAGCGCCGACGGTCCGGCCATGCTGCTGGCCAACCCGCACTTCCCCTGGAGCGGTGCGCTGCGCTTCTGGCAACTGCACCTGACCATCCCCGGCAAGCTCGACGTGATGGGTGCCGCGCTGCCCGGCCTGCCGGTGGTCAACATCGGCTTCGGCCAGCACCTGGCCTGGACCCACACCGTGGACACCTCCGCGCACTTCACGCTGTACCGCCTGGAACTGGACCCGAAGAACCCGACCCGCTACCGCGTCGACGGCCGCTACGAGCCCATGACCCGAACGCGCCTGCGCATCCAGGTGCGGCAGCCGTCCGGTGAGTTGGTCACCCAGTCCCACGATCTCTACGAATCCCGCTTCGGCCCGCTGCTGAACTGGCCCGGCAAGCTGGACTGGTCGGCCGGCGAGGCCTGGGCCCTGCGTGATGCCAACCTCGGCAACACCCGCGTGCTGCAGCAGTGGTACGCGATGAACCAGGCCCGCGACGTGAACGCCCTGCGCGCCAGCGTCGAGCGCCTGCAGGGCATTCCCTGGGTCAACACCCTGGCGGTGGATGACCGGGGCCGCGCGCTGTACATGAACCAGTCCGTGGTGCCTCACCTGCAGCCCCAGCGGCTCGCCGAGTGCGTCATCCCGCAACTGGCTGAGCAGGGGTTGCCCGCCCTGCACGGCAATCGCAGCGCCTGCGAATGGCAGCGGGAAGCCGGGGCCGCCCAGGCCGGCATCACCCCGGCCACGCAGTTGCCTGTGATGCTGCGCGAAGACTTCGTGCAGAACTCCAACGACAGCGCCTGGCTGACCAACCCGGCGAGCCCCCTGGCGGGCTACTCCCCCCTGGTGAGCCGGGAAACGCCGATTTCCCCCCGTGCCCGCTTCGCCCTGGGGCGCTTGCAAGGCCAGCAGCCGCTGCGGGCGGACGACCTGGCGGCAATGGTCACCGACAACCAGGTGGGCCTGGCCGACGAGTTGCTGCCGGAACTGCTGGCGCTGTGCAAGGCCCACGCGGGCGAAGCGGACCTGAGCCGCGCCTGTGGCGCCCTGGCCGGCTGGGATGGCAAGGCCCGAGTGGACAGCGGCCTCGGCATGCTGGTGTTCCAGCAAGCGGCCCAGGCCTTCCTCGAACTGGACGACGGCTGGCAGCACCCCTTCGACCCCGCGCGCCCGCTGGACACCCCCAGCGGCATCGCACCGGCCGCCCGCGAACCGCTGCGCCAGGCCCTGGTCGCCGCCAGCGAGGCCCTGGCCGCCTCGGGCGCCCCCGCTGATGCCCGCTGGGGTGACCTGCACCAGGTCACCCGCGGCGCCCGAACCTTCCCCATGCCCGGCGCAGATGGCCACCTGGGCGTCTACAACGCCATGCAGAGCGAACACCAGGGCGACCGCCTGGAAGTGGTCAGTGGCACCAGCTACCTGCAACTGGTCACCTTCGGCGACAAGGGCCCTCGCGCCCGAGGCCTGCTGGCCTTCTCCCAGTCCAGCGACCCCGGCTCGCCCCATTACGCCGACCAGACCGCCCTGTTCGCCGATAACCCCTGGCAGCCGCTGCCCTTCAGCGACAGCGAAATCGACGCTGACCCGGCATTGGAGCGCAAAGTGCTGCAGCGCGAGTGATGCTTGGCGGCACGTTCTGGTAAAACCTCGACTCAGCCAGCGCTATGCGCTGGCTGAGTTCTTTGTGGGTACGCATTGGGCGGGACTTTGTTGGGGGTAGGCGCCTGATTAATACGTCCGGGCTACTCGGCGAGTGAGTTTTCGAACGTAGTGGTGAAGGATTTTGCGGGTCACCAAAATGCGAGTCAGGTTATGTGACTTGAGTTCTTGGTGGAGGGATTAAAGATGCTTGATTGTTTTGAGATTTCCATCAAGCAAAGCTGGATTTGAATGGTGTTTTCTTGATGTCTGAGTGTGTCTTTAGATGTTTGGAGGATTTAAATTTGGTAGGCGGAAAGTCAGGGTTCTCTGCTAGTTGGTAATGTTTTATTGGTTTCCGTATGCGGAGGGGTTTTGTGAGGCGCTTATTTGGTTTGGTCGCCGGGGATTTTGAGATTGATGGTGTTATAAGGGGTTATTTCGATTGCATTTATGATGATGGTATTTTTTTAGATGCTCTCGATAATTTTTCTCGAGGGGAATCTTACGTGAGGGATGGTGTTTACTGTGTTTTTCCGGAGGTGTCTGATCCGGATTATGGTTTTTTTAAAGGGGTTCGGTTCGAGGTTGGTTATCCGTCTGCTGGTGGTAGGGCGATTGCGGTCAGTGTGGAAGACTTTGTTTCCTATCTTGAGTTGGCTTGCGCACGGTACATATCACTTCATCCAATGGATTGCGAACAAGTCAGCAGGCTGTTGAGTGTTGTCCGTGGTTCTGGATTGCCAAGGGTTTTCGGTGTCTCTATGGATAGTGGTGCGGAAGGATAGGTCCATGGATGACTTGAATGAAAATTGGGTGCCAGGGTTCGGAACGATCTACACCTGGTTTGCCATGGATAAAAATGGCAGGTTGGCAATGATGGTGAATAACTGTTTTGGTGACTTGCCGCGACAGTTGCTGAAGGTGCAAGGGGTTGAACTGCTTCTTGATCATATGAATGAATTCGTGTGGGAGGAGTCGGTAAACTTTACGAACTATCCCAAGGCCAAGAGTGGTGGTTTTAGCGTGGATCTCTACTCCGCCTCTGCTTGGCGGAGTTGCTCCTCTCGTGAAGAAGTCACCGAGCGCTTGCTAAAAGAACGTGTTCGCAGAGGGCTCTATGCGGATGCAAATATACCGATGAGCAAAGGGTTTTATATATATCACGGTGTGGAGGGGGGGGTTCCAGGAGAGGATTACCCAGTGGGGTGCGACGAGGTAACTGAAATGGGTGACTATTTTCGATATCTGGCGCCTGATGTTTTTGGTGGGGTTGAGGATTTCCCTGAGGCGTTACGTGGAGGTATTGCAGTTTCGGATTTTATTGATTTTTCTGTTGATCGCATCCTGTTTGGTCGGCATGTGAATGACTATTTTCCAAGGCTCTTTTCTGTAAGGTGAAGTCAGTGGAGATGACTGATGATTTTCTTGAAGAGCACGATCTGGATTGGTTTGCTCTTTTCAGTGACGGTGTCCTTGCTCACTTTGCGAGTGCTGGTCGGGGCGCTGTGCCCGCAAAAGTAAGGTGCTCTCTTTCGGGGTATGAAACGGTCTTTCGCTTTTTCGAGAAACTGGAGTCTCGATTCGAAGTGGAAGTCGCTGAGAAAACTATTCCAGAGTTTGCCTCGGCAGATCAGAGGAGTAGGTATTTGTCTTCCTTTTTGGGGATGGCTGAAAAAGGCTTGTGTAGTTATGATTTTTCAAATTCATGCTATCGATTGGTTGCCAGGCCAAGGGCTGGCGTGCGTGTCGATTTGCCAGATTCTATAAAGGAACGACTCACGGTTTTGCCGTTCGTGTTTTCCGAGCAAGTTCATTGGGTGAGTTAGTCGGGGCAATAGGGTAATCGAAATGTGGGGTGTTGATAGTGGATGTTATTGAGGTTTGTGGTTATCTAAGTGTGGGCAGTGTCAAACGCGTCTGCGTTGATCGAAGTGTCAGTCCTGAGTTTTCACCTTTTGTGCGAAGTGTAAGCATTGCAGACGGGTCGATGATCATCGTGGAATACGAAGATTATGGTTGTGAAGAAGGTGGGGTTTGTATCGAGTTTATCTATGAATCTATTGAATCAGCGATAACTGCTGCGGAAGCCTATCTGAAGGTTGGGGTGGGAGGGTTAGTCAATTTCACAAAAAGCGGTATATACCCTGAAAAACCCTGCGATAGAGGTTCTTCGTCAGATAGCTTTGAAGAGTCTTTGCGGAGTGGTCGCCTGGATCTACCAACGGGTTGGATAGAGAGGAGAATGCCTGTTGGGTATTGGAGGGATATGGTGGACGGTATTCGCTAGTTTTCGTGATCATATATATGCCGAGCTTATCGGGTGGGTATCTATAGTTTGAACTTGGCTTTTGATGTGCTTGGTGTGTAGGGCGTTCTGTTAAGGTCGCCATGGATAGTATTAAACGGTGAATTCAGGTGTTAGCGTGATCAAGAGGTTGATGCAGTCAATTAATTTTCATGTCACGGCCTCGGTAGTGGGCTTCGAGACGCTCTGATGAAATTGAAATTTTCCTGGTTGAGCGATGGGGCGGTTCGCGAGCCTGGTTGTGAGACAGATGTTTCCGGTCCCCAAGGGTTAGACTTATTGGGATTTCTTTTGACTGATGGTGGTGGACAACCATATGAAGCCACTATTGCTTGGCTGAAAGAGGGCCTTTCAAAAGTTAGAGCTGTAAAGCAGGGTGAATTGGAATCCCATAACTGGGATCGTGAAGATTGGGGTGTGGAAATAAGCAGGGAAAATTCCCGGATTTACTCGCTTCATGATGACGATTTTTTCTGCTTTCTAATGACTGATGAATTCGAAGCGGCTCTTTCTTCCTGGATAGCGTTTCTGCTGGAGGGGTAAGCGTTTCCTCTCAGCCTCTCACCCCCCCGACCCGCTAAGATAGCCACCCTTCAAAAGCCTGGGGATTGCCATGGATATCGACCTGGCACGCACCTTTCTCGAAATCGCCCGCAGCGGCAGCTTCGTCTCGGCGGCGGAGCGTTTGCATGTGACCCAGACCGCCATCACCGCACGGGTGCAGAACCTGGAGGGGCAGCTTGGTTGCCGGCTGTTCGTGCGCAACCGGGCCGGGGCGCGGTTGACGCCGGAGGGGGAGGTGTTCGTCGGGCACGCCACGCAACTGGTGAAGACCTGGGAGGCCGCCCGGCGTGACCTGCCGTTACCCAAGGGCTACCGCGACCTGCTGGCCATCGGCGGTGAGGTGAGCCTGAGCAACCCGCTGTTGCTGGGCTGGATGACTCGCCTGCATGAGCGGATTCCGTCCCACGCAGTACGGGTGGAGGTGGCAGCCGGCCAGCACCTGCAGCAGCAGATCGAGCTGGGGCTGCTGGATGCGGCGCTGGTCTACCAGCCCGAGTACTGGCCGGGCATGCAGGTGGAGTTGCTGTTGGAAGAGAAGCTGGTGCAGATCCGCTCCAGCCGTGCGCCCGAACCCTACGTGCAGGTGGACTGGGGCCCGCGCTTCCGCCAGCAGCACGATGCTGCGCTCCCTGACCTGGCGCGGGCGGCGGTCTCGGTGAACCTCGGGCCGCTGGCCCTGCAGTTCATCCTGCAGAACGGCGGCTCCGGCTATTTCCGCACGCGGGTGGTGCAGAGCTACCTGGACAGCGGCGTGCTGGAGCGGGTGGAGCGGGCGCCGGAGTTCACCTACCCGACCTACCTGGTTTATTCCCGTGACCGTGATTCGGCGCTGTTGCAACAGGCCATCGGCGTGCTGCGCGAGGTGGTGGCCGACGACATCGACTGGTCCCAGCGCTGGGATGCGGTGCTTTGAGCGGCGGGCTCAGGCCCGCCGCGCGATGGGGTGGGCGTCGCTGACGTTGTCGCGGTCTTCGAGGAACTCGGTGGGTGCGGTGCCGTTGGCATTGAGCTGGAACACCCGCGTCGGCGGCCCCTCGGCATCGAAGAACACCTGGCCCAACCCGGCGCCGTTCCACAGGCGTTCCCCCGCGCGGCTGTGGGCCGGTGTGTGGGGCACCACCTTCATGCGGCGGCGCTGGGTGAACCAGTTGAGCGGCGAGCGGGGTGCGTAGAGCCAGCGATTGAGGCGGTCGAACAGGTCCAGCAGGCGGTGGGGGAATTCGTTCTTCACGCCGCTGCTGGTGATCTGCCAGATCTGCGGGCCCTGCTGCCGGTGGCGGATGAGCACGCGGTAGACGAAGGAGTAGTGCACGTCGCCGGAGAGGATGGTGTAGCTGCCCGGCGTGCGGGAGTGACGGAAGATGTTGAGGATCACCTGGGCGGCACCGCGATGGGCCATCCAGTTTTCCGCATCCACCAGCAGCGGGTGGCCGAGCCAGGTGAACACGCGCTGCACCGCCTCGATCAGCTTCACGCCGAACACCGGGGCCGGTGACACGACGATGGCCGAGGGGTGCCCCAGCAGTGCCTGTTGCAGCTCGCACAGGGCCTCCCAGTCCAGCAGGCCGGACGGCCGCTTGAGGTTGACTTCGCTGCGCCAGCGGCGGGTGCGGGTGTCCAGCACCCGCAGGGGCGGCTGGGTGTCCAGTTCGTACTGCCAGCCGTTGAAGGCCAGCAGGCGGCCGATCAGGCCGTCAAGCTGCGTGCTGTCCAGCCGGCCATGGGCATCGGGGCTGGCGCACAGCGCGGCGAGGTCGTCCTGCAGGTCGTCGAAGGCGTCCGGGTCGTTGCCCCAGCCCTGGCACAGCAGGTAGGCGAGCAGGGCGTTGCCGATGATGCGGCGGGAGAAGGGGTGGCCGTAGGCTGTCTGCTCCCACTGGGCGGAGAGGTTCCAGTCATCGGTCACGTCGTGGTCGTCGAAGATCATCAGCGTCGGCAGGTGCGCCAGCGCCCGCGCCACGCCCGGCAGGCCGGTGACGAAGCCTTCGAGGCGCGTGGCTTCGAGGTGGTAACGTTCCGCTTCTTGCGCGCCGAGTGCGGGCATCTGCGGTGTCACCAGCGTCCAGGGCACCGGCGACCAGACCAGCAGGTACATGGCCAGCACCTCGGCGAGGGTGACGAGGTGATTCTCGGCGTTGCTGCTGGTGAAGATCGGCTTGCGCGCGCCGCCGAAGAAGCGCTCGCGCAGGGTTTCGTTGCTCTCCAGGGCCGGCAGCAGGTCGGCGCGCCGGTAGTAGCTGGCGGGGTGCTGGTAGAGCGCGTCGCTGTCGTCCACCACGGCGCCCTCCAGGTACTCGCCGTACAGGCCCAAACGCTCGATGAGCTGGTGGATGGCGCACAGCATCGGCCCGGCCACGTCGTCGGCATAGACCTGATCCCCGCTGAGCATGAGCAGCGCCGGGCGCTGTTCTGGCAGAGGGCGCTCGGCCAGCAGGCGGTCAGCACAGAGCAGCCCGTCGGGGGCGGGGTGATGGGGCTTGCGGCAGGAGCCATGGAGCAGGTGGTCGATGCGCGAGCGCAGCACGAAGTCGGGCCGGGTGGCCTCGCCGTAGAGCAGGTGCGGCGCCCACTCGGCAATGCCCTGGCCGTCGATCAGCAGGTCGTAGGCGATCGGCGTGTCCTGGGGCAGGGGCGCGTCCAGACGCAGGTCGATCAGGTGCACATGCGCGTGCCGGCCCACCGCAAGAATGCGGCATTGTCGCGCGTCCAGGCTGTGGCGCTGGGCCTGGCCGCTGGCTTCCAGCAGCAGGACGGGTTGCAGCGGGCGCGTGGCCACCAGCCAGAACACCAGGTGCCGGGGTTCGGCGCGGCGCAGCAGGGGGCCGGTCAGGACAGTGGGCAGAGCGGTCAGGGGAGCGTCGGCAGGCATCGGTACCACGGTTTCGGAGAGCGGTTGGGCATAGTACGACAGCGAAGCGGCGTGTTCATCGCCGCTTGGACCGCATCGAGCCACCCGGGTGCCGTGCCTGTGTCGTCAGGTATCCGCCAGGATCAGGTCGGCGCCTTTTTCCGCCACCATCATCACCGCCGCGTTGGTATTGCCCGAGGTGACGTTGGGGAACACCGAGGCATCGACGATGCGCAGGCCGGTGAGGCCGTGTACCCGCAGCCGGCTGTCCACCACCGAGGTGGCCGGGTCGGTTCCCATCGCGCAGGAGCCGCAGAGGTGGTAGATGGAGCCGGCGTTCTCGCGGAAGTACTGCAGCATGCCGGCCTCATCGGCCACCGATGGTCCGGGCAGCACCTCTTCGACGGTGATCGCCTTGAGAGCGGGGGCATCCATGATCTTGCGGATCAGGCGGCTGCCCTGGATCACCTCGTCGATGTCCTTCTCGGTGCTGAGGTAGTTGGGGCGGATCAGCGCAGCCTGGGCCGGGTCGGCCGAGGCGATCTCGATGGTGCCCCGGCTGGTCGGGCGGCACGGGTTGAAGCACAGCAGGAAGCCCGAGTAGGGCTCCGGCTTGAGGCGCGCCTTGCTGCTCCTGGGGATCTGGTACGACAGCGGGTTGAAGTAGAGCTGCAGGTTCGGTTGCGGCTGGTGTGCGTCGCCACGGAAGAAGCCGCCGGCCTGGTTCACGCTCATGGCCAGCGGGCCCTTGCGGGTCAGCAGGTACTGGATGCCCAGCCTCACCTGGCCCAGCAGCGAGCTCAGTTCGTCGTTCAGGGTGGGAACGTTGGCCTTGTAGTAGTAGCTGACGCAGAGGTGGTCCTGCAGGTTGCGACCCACCGCCGGCAGCTCGTGCACCATCGCAATGCCGTGACGGGCCAGCAGACCGCGCCCGGCGACGCCGGAGAGCTGCAGCAGCTTCGGGGTGTCCACCGCGCCGGCGGCGAGGATCACCTCCTTCCGCGCGTTGAACTGCCGCTCCACGCCATGCTGGCTGACCACCACGCCGGTGGCCCGCCGCGCGTCGTCGAACACCAGGCGCTGGGCCAGGGCATGGTGCTCGACATGCAGGTTCGGCCGCGTCAGTGCCGGGTGCAGGTAGGCGAAGCTGCTGGAGCAGCGCTGGCCGTTGCGGGTGTTGACGTCATAGAGGCCGGCGCCCTCGAAATCGGCCCCGTTGAAGTCCTCGCTGCGGGGGTAGCCCAGTTGCTGGCAGCCCTCGATGAAGGCATCGCAGATGGCATGGGTCTGGCCCTTCATGGGGCTGATGTGGATGGGGCCGTCGGCGCCGTGGAACTCGGTCTCGCCCAGGGGATGGGTTTCCAGCTTGCGGAAGTAGGGCAGCACGTCCTTGAACGACCAGCCGTCGTTGCCGCCCGCCGCCCAGTCGTCGAAGTCGTGAGGCTGGCCGCGCACGTAGATCATCGCGTTGATGGAGCCCGACCCGCCCTGCACCTTGCCGCGCGGAGCGTAGATGCGGCGCCCGGCCAGCTCGGGCTCCGGCTCGCTGTAGTACATCCAGTTGTAGGTGGGGTGGTAGTACATCTTGGCGAAGCCCACCGGCACCTTGAACCAGGGGGAGCTGTCCTTGCCGCCGGCTTCCAGCAGCAGCACCGAATGCTGGCCGGAGGCGCTGAGGCGGTTGGCGAGGATGCAGCCGGCAGAGCCGGCGCCAACGATGATGAAGTCGTACGTCATGGGTCGATTACCGCGTCGTTCAGGGTCAGGTTCGGGCTTGGCGAAGGCGCCTCGCCCCCGGCGTGCAGGCCGGTGGGCGAGGGCGGCATCGGTCAGCCCTTGGCGGGTGCGGTGTCGCGCACGTCCACGGGGTCGGGGGCCATCTGCAGGTGCAGGCGTTCACCGGTGTAGGGCGAGTGCCGGCGCACCACGTCCATGTCCAGTTCGACGCCGAGCCCCGGCTCGCGGGACGGGATGACGTAGCCGTCTTCCCAGTGCAGCGGCTGCTTCAGCACCTCGGCATGGAAGCCGCCCCAGGTCTCGATGCTTTCCTGGATCAGGAAGTTCGGCGTGCAGGCCGCCAGTTGGAAGCTGGCAGCGGCGCCGATGGGGCCGTTGTAGAGGTGCGGGGCGATCTGGGCGTAGTGGACCTCGGCCAGCGCAGCGATCTTCTTCGCCTCCAGCAGGCCGCCGCAGCGGCCCAGGTTCATCTGCAGGATGGAGACGCCGCCATCGGTCAGCAGCCGGTGGAACTCGTACTTGGTGGTCAGGCGCTCGCCGCTGGCGATGGGGATGCTGGTCTTGGCCGCGACCTGGCCCATGGCCTGCTCCTGGCCGGGCGGTACGGGCTCCTCGAACCACAGCGGGTCGTACTTCTCCAGGCGCTGGGCCAGGCGGATGGCTGAGGAAGGGACCATCTGCCCATGGGTGCCGAACAGCAGGTCGCAGCGGTTGCCCACGGCCTCGCGGATCTTGCGGCAGAAGGTTTCGCAGCGGTCCATCACCTCCAGCGACAACTGGTGCCCGGAGAACGCCGTATAGGGCCCGGCCGGGTCGAACTTCAGGGCGGTGAAGCCCTGGTCCCTGTAGGCCACCGCGCATTCGGCAGCCAGGTCCGGGTCGTCGTAGTCGTACTCGCCCCTGGCGTTCTTCGGGTAGAGGTAGGTGTAGGTGCGCAGGCGCTCGTTCACCAGGCCGCCAAGCAGCTCGTGGACCGGCTTGCCGGCGGCCTTGCCGATGATGTCCCAGCAGGCCATTTCCAGGCCCGAGACGACGCCCATCATGGTCAGGTCCGGGCGCTGGGTGAAGCCGCTGGAATAGGCGCGGCGGAAGAAGCGCTCGATGTGGTGCGGGTCGTGCTCCAGCAGGTAGCGGGCGAACACATCCTCGATCACCGGGACCATGGCCTGGGGGCCGAAGGTGGCGGCGTAGACCTCGCCGACGCCTTCGATGCCGCAGTCGGTCCTGAGTGTCACGAACAGCCAGTACATGCCGCCGATGTGGGGCGGTGGAACGGCGACGACGTGGGTTTCCAGGGAGATGATCTTCATGGGCGGTTGCCTGCCTTGTGGTCGATGCGTTTTTTCAGGGTGAGTGCGGCCAGCACGCCAAGGGTTCCGATGGCGGCGATGTAGCCGAAGTAGATCTGGTAGCCGGGGAAGCCCGGGAAGGCGTCGGCGATCCAGCCGTTGATCAGCGGGATGAACACGTCGGGCGAGTAACCCACCACCGAGATGATGCCGATGGCCAGCCCGGTGATGCGCAGGGGGATCTGGCAACTGTCGAGGATGGCCCAGTAGAGGCCACGGATGGCGTAGGTCAGCAGGCCGATGAAGATCACCAGGCCGATGAGCAGGGCCAAGCTGTCGAGCACCGGAAAGACGATGAGCCCGACCATGCCCAGGGTCGCCAATACCAGGGCGACGATCAGCACCGCGATGTTGGAGAAGCGATCCCCCAGGTAGCCGCCGCCGATCCCGCCGATCGGGCGCATCCACAGCTTGATGGTGGTGATGGTGCCGGCCATCACCGCGCTGAGGCCGAAGCCGCCCTCCTGCAGGTAGGCCGAGAAACTGTAAGTGGCCCAGAAGATGTGGTAGCCGCAGAAGACGATGGCGGCCACCAGCCACAGCTCGGGAATGCGCGCCAGGGTGCGCAGGTCCTGCAGCAGGTTATGGGCCTGGCGTTCTTCCCGGGCATCGGCGTTGGCCGCCTTCGGGTCCTTGACGCCGAGCATCAGCGCGCCGAGCAGCAGGCAGGTGAAGGCGTAGAGATAGACCACATGGGTAAAGCCCACCAGGTGGGACTGCCCCCGGGATTCGGTGGCGTAGGCGAAGAGGGCGAGGGCGACCGTGGCCAGCAGGGCTTCCACCAGCCCGCGTCCGCCGTCGAGGATGCCGAAGAAGCGGCCCTGCTCGCTGGCCTGGGCGATCATGTTCACCCGCTTGATCACCGAGGCCCAGAAGGTCAGCCCGGTGCTGATGCCCCAGCCGGCATAGATCACCAGCAGGCTGTCGAAGCCGGGCGCGGTGGCGTACCAGAGCGCCAGCAGGCCGGTGGCCACCAGGGAGAAGCTGATCAGCAGGCGGGGCGCGATGCGGTCGGCCAGCCAGCCGCTGGGCAGGTAGCTCACCAGGAACAGCGTGCCGAGCATGGAGTACAGGTAGCCCAGCTCGGTGTTGGTGATGGCGAACACCTCCAGCATGGTGCTCTGGTACACCTGCCGCAGGTAGAGCACCGGGTAGATGGCCCCGGCGGCGAGTACCAGCAGCATGAGCTGGAGATAGCGTTGGGTCTTGCCGTTCGCTCCGCGTGCGAGCGGAGCGTCGGCCTGGGCAGCGGTTCTGGACATGAGGGCATCCTTGGGCGCGCGCAGGGCGCACGCCTCGATCATTGTTCTTGTTGGTCGCCCGGCGTGCTTTGCCAGGCAGGGTGCATTGCCTGGGCTCAGTACTTCATGACCACCAGGCGGGTCTGGGTGAACTCGAGCATCCCGTGCTTGCCGTCGTCGCCGCCGAGCCCGGAGCGTTTCCAGCCCGCGTGGTAGCCCTGGTAGGGGTCGGCCGGGGTGCGGTTGACGTACAGCTCGCCGGCCTGGATGGCGTTGGCCACCCGCAGGGCGCTGCGGTAGTCCTCGGTGTAGAGCACCGAGGCCAGGCCGAACTGGTGGTCGTTGGCCAGGGCGATGGCCTCGTCCAGGTCGTGGTAGCGAAGCACCGGGAGGATCGGCCCGAAGCTTTCCTCGCGCACGATCTCCATGCCCTGGCGGCAGCCGCTGAGCAGCGTGGCCGGGTAGAAGTGCCCGGCGCCTTCGGGGATGAAGCCGCCGGTTTCCAGCACCGCGCCCTCGGCCAGGGCCCGCTGCACCAGGCCGTGGATCTGCGTGCGGGCACGTTCGCTGACCAGCGGCCCCATGCGCGTCGGGTCCTCGGCGCGGTCGCCGATGCGCACGGCGGCCATGCGCGCTTTGAGCAGGTCGAGGAAGCGGTCGTGAACGCTGTCGTGGACGTACACCCGCTCGATGGCGGTGCAGAGTTGCCCGCAGTGGGTGGTCTTGGAACGCACCAGGTCATCGGCGGCACGCTCCAGGTCGGCATCGGCGGCGATGATCGCTGGCGTCTTGCCGCCCAGCTCCAGGGACGGCTTGGCGATGTTGGCCTTGCAGTACTCCAGCACCATGCGACCGGCCTGCACGCTGCCGGTGAGGGTGATCATGCCCACCGCCGGGTGGGTGCAGAGGGCCGCTGCAGTGTCGTGGTCCATGGTCAGCAGGTTGAACACGCCCTCCGGCAAGCCGGCCTGCTGCGCCGCGCGGGCGATCTCGAAGGCCGACAGCGGGGTGTTGTTGCTGGGGCGCACCACCACGGCGTTGCCGGTGATGAGGGCCGGCGCCACTTTGCGCAGCAGGGTGTAGACCGGGTAGTTGAACGGGATCAGGCAGGCCACCACGCCGATGGGCTCGCGCTGCAGCAGCAGGGTCTCGTCGGGGGTGTCGCTGGGGATCACCTCACCCTCGATGCGGCGTGCCCATTCGGCGTGGTAGCGGGTGATCTCGGCGGCGTAGCGGGCCTCGTTGCAGGCATCCTCCAGGCTCTTGCCCGATTCGGCTGCCAATGCCGCACCGATTGCGTCGGCGTTGGCCAGCAGTGCATCGGCAAAGCGCCGCAGGTGCTCGGCGCGCTGGATGCTGGGCAGGCGTGCCCAGCCGGGTTGTGCGGCTGCGGCGAGGTCCACGGCGTGGTGAACCTCGTCCACCGAGGCTGCCGGCACACGGCCGACCAGCGCCTGGGTGGCGGGGGAGTGGATGGCGAAGTCGGCATCGCCGGTCGGGTCGACGAACTGGCCGCCGATGAAGTGCTTGCATGTGCGCATGGCTGTCTTACCTGGCTTGAAACGGTTGTCAGGAACCATCGGGTCATGCGCGCTGGAGCGGTGTCGGCGCTCCGGCGCGCAGGGTCACCTTCAGAAGATGTCGAGGGGGTACTGGGTGATGATCCGCACCTGGTCCACGTCGCCGTCCGCCTGGGCCGAGTTGGCGCGGTGGATGGTCTGCTGGAGTGCGATGGAGAGGTCCTTGGCGGGGCCGCCCTGGACCACGTACTTCACCTCGATGTCCCGTTCCCAATGCCGGCCGCCATCGCCCAGGCGGGCGTAGTAGGCGTAGGCACCCTTGGGGTCGACCTTGGAGTTGTCGATGCCGCTGCCCCGCAGGTAGCGGGTCATCAGGCTCAGGCCCGGCACGCCGTAGGGCGCCAGGTCCAGGTCGTAGCGCACCTGCCAGGAGCGCTCGTTGGGCGAGTTGAAGTCGGAGTACAGCACCGAGTTGGCCAGGTAGATGGAGTCGCCATCGCCCAGGTAGTCGAAGGGCTGGTCACCGTCGATGCGCTGGTAGGCCAGCATGAAACCGTGGGCGCCGAGGGTGAGGCGGGCGTAGGCGCTCCAACTGTCGGTGTCGATGCGGCCGGCGCGGGCATTGCCCTGGTCACGGGTGCGGTACAGGTTGGCGCCCAGGGCCAGGCTGCGGTGCTCGGCCAGCTCGATGCTTCTGCCGAGGCTCAGGTAGGTCTGGTCCCAGACATCCTCGAAGCGCGCCCGGTAGAGGCTCAGCAGGGTGCCGTCGGTGAAGCGGTAGTCCCCGCCGAAGTAGCTGGCCGACTCATAGGCGGTGCCACCGTACTCGGTGCTCATCTCGCCGTCGTGGTTGCTGCTGGCCTTGTTGCGTGCCGCGTGCAGGTGGCCGGCCATCAGGGTCAGGTCGTCCAGGCTGTGGTTCTCCGCGGAGACGCCGCGGAAGCTCTGCGGCAGCAGACGGCCGTCGCCGCGCTGGAACACCGGGGTGATGGGGAACAGGTCGCCGACCTTGAGTTCGGTGTCGAACGCCCGCAGCTTCAGCACGGCGCCCGCCGTCGAGTAGTGGTCCTCGGCGTGGTTGCGGCTGTCCAGCGGCAGCAGGTTGGTGCCGGAGGTGCCGCCGCCACTGTCCAGCTTGAACCCCATCAGCGCGTGGGCATCCAGGCCGACGCCCACCGTGCCGTCGGTGAACCCGGAGCTGTAGAGGGCCTGGACGCCGTGGGCCCATTCCTCCCGGTAGCTCTGGGCGCGGCCGTTGAACAGGCCGTCGTTGCGGCTGCGAAAGTCCCGGTTGAAGTAGAAGTTGCGGTTGATCAGCTTCAGCGAGCTGCCGTCGACGAAGCCTGTGCTGGCCGGTTCATCGGCCTTGCAGACCAGGGGGAGGGTGCAGAGCAGCAGGCCGGCGGCGGGCAGGGCCGCAGAGGCGCGAGCAAGGTAGGACACGTTGGCGATCCTCGAATAGTTGTTATGTGAGGCCGCGCCATGTTCGTCAGCCGTGGGTTGTCGGACAAACGATTAAATTCGGGGGTTAACATTCGAAAAACGCACGTTAGTGGCCATGAGGTTTAGTCATGGCCGCTTGAGTTTTTGTGGTTACTGACGGTGGGCGGGTGGGTGCTACAACTCGCCGAAGCTGGTTTCGCCGGCTCGGCTCATCCAACAACTACAACGAGCACCGTCACCATGAATGTCCTTTCCTTTCTCGGGTTCGGGAGGTCTCGGCTCGGCACCGTCGAGTGGTTGGAGCGACCGCCGCTGTCGCGTAATTCCAGTGTTTCGCCCCGCACCGTGCCCTCGCCAGCGGCGGCCTGATACGCGGCTCGCCATGGTGCAAGCACGATTTTTCCGCATCCCCGAGGAATCCCCATGAAACAGCTCGACCTCTACATCGGCGAGGGCTTCGAAGGCCCCGGCGTCAACGCCGCCCACATCAACCTGCTGATCGGCCCGCGCAACGGGCCGGCCGGCCTGGCCTTCGCCAACAGCCTGGCGTCCCCCAGCCAGGGCCATTGCCCCTTCATGGTCATCGCCCAGCCCAACGTGCCGGTCAAACCCATGACCCTGTACGTGAACAAGGCCGAGATCAGCGGCGACCTGCACGCCAACGCCACCTGGGGCGCCTCCCAGGCGGGTATCGCCAAGGCCATCACCGAGGCGCTGCTGGACGGCACCCTGCCGCCGGAGGCCGAGGACGAATGGGCCATCGTCACCGCCAACTGGGTCAACCCCGCCTGCGATGACCTGGATGCGGTCTACCGCAACAACTACACCGCCTGCCGTACCGCCATCCGCGCGGCGCTGGCCGGGCTGCCCACGCGCGCCCAACTGGCCGACGTGGCGGGCGCCATCGCCAACCCCTTCTACACCCCGAAAGCCTGAGGAGGCCGCCATGCAGTACGTCCGTCTCGGCCAGTCCGGCCTGCAGGTGTCCAAGCTCTGCCTCGGCACCATGAACATGGGCACGCCGCAGTGGAAGCCGTGGATCTTCGATGAGCGCCAGAGCGAGCCGATCGTCCGCCATGCCCTGGACAAGGGCGTGAACTTCATCGACCTGGCGGACTTCTATTCCGCCGGTGTCGGCGAGGAGGTGGTGGGGCGCATCCTCAAGCGCCTGGTACGCCGCGAGGACATCGTGGTCACCACCAAGGTGGGCTACGGCACCTGCGAGGGCGTGAACGCCAGCGGCCATTCGCGCAAGCACATCATGGACAGCATCGACGCCTCCCTGGCGCGCCTGGGCATGGATCACGTCGACCTCTACATGCTGCATTTCTTCGACGTGAACACCCCTGTGGAAGAGACGATGGAAGCCCTGCACGACATCGTCAAAGCCGGCAAGGTGCGCTACATCGGCGTGTCCACCATGCTCACCGGCCAACTGGCGAAGATCCTCATGGCCTGCGAGCGGCATGGCTGGGTCAGGCCCATCAACATGCAGTTGCAGCTCAACTGCGCCTACCGCGAGGAAGAGCGGGAGATGATCCCGTTCTGCCGCGACCAGGGCCTGGGCGTCTCGGTGTTCAGCCCGCTGGCCCGTGGCCTGCTGACCGGCGATGTGCAGTCCACCCGCAACCAGACCGACTTCTTCACCCAGCAGATGTACGCCGATGAAGCCTCCTTCGAGATCGCCCGGTCGGTGCAGCGGGTGGCGCGGCGGCGTGGCGTGTCCAACGCCCAGATCGCCCAGGCCTGGGTGCTCAACCACCCGGGGGTGGATTGCATGCTGGTGGGGGCGGACTCCACCGAGCAGTTCGACAGCGCCCTGGCAGCCCTGGACACCCGCCTGGAGGCGGATGAGCTGCACGAACTGGAGCGCAACTACACGCCCTGCGACCTGATCAACGACTACACCGCCGGCAAGCGCATCCTGCGTGTTCCGCGTCCGGCCGGAGAAACCTTCACCCTCAAGGAGGCCATCGCATGAGCCGGCTGCTGCGCAAGGGACACTACATCGACGGTCGCTGGTTGGAAGACGGCCCGCGCTACCCGGTACGCAACCCGGCGGACGGTACGCTGATCGCCGAGGTGGCGAAAGCCGGGGTGGCGGAAACCGATCAGGCCATCGCCGCCGCCCAACGGGCGCTGCCGGCCTGGCGCGGGCTCACCGCCAAGGCCCGCAGCCAGCCGCTGCGGCGCTGGTCCGAGCTGATGCTGGCCCACCAGCGCGAGCTGGCGGAGCTGCTCAGCCGTGAGCAGGGCAAGCCCCTGGCCGAGGCGATGGGGGAGGTGGTCTATGCGGCGAGCTTCCTTGAGTGGTTCGCCGAGGAGGCCAGGCGCGTCTATGGCGATGTCATCCCCAGTCACAGGGCGGACGCCCGCATCGTCGTCACCAAGGCGCCCATCGGCGTGGTCGCCGCCATCACGCCCTGGAACTTTCCCCTGGCCATGGTCACCCGCAAGGTCGGCCCGGCGCTGGCGGCCGGCTGCACGCTGATCCTCAAGCCGTCCGAGGAGACGCCGCTGTCGGCCTTTGCGCTGGCGGTACTGGCGGAAGAGGCGGGGATTCCCGCCGGGGTGTTCAACATCGTGTCCGGTGATGCCCCGGCCATCGGCAGCGCGCTGCAGGCTTCGCCGGTGGTGCGCAAGCTGTCGTTCACCGGCTCCACCGCCACCGGCAAGCTGCTGATGCGCCAGGCGGCCGACACCCTGAAGAAGGTCTCCCTGGAGCTGGGTGGCAACGCGCCTTTCATCGTCTTCGACGACGCCGACCTGGACGCGGCGATACGCGGGGCCATGGCCTCCAAGTTCCGCAATACCGGGCAGACCTGCGTCTGCGTCAACCGCTTCTACATCCAGGAAGGGGTCTACGAGGTCTTCACCGCCAAGCTGGCCGATGCCGTGCGCGCCCTGCGCGTGGGGGCCGCGCTGGAGGGCGAGAGCGACCAGGGTCCGCTGATCAACACGGCCGCCCTGGCCAAGGTGGAGCAGCACCTGGGCGATGCGCTGGAGAAGGGCGCCCGGTTGCTGTGCGGCGGTCGTCGCCATGCCCTGGGCGGCACCTTCTTCGAGCCCACCGTGCTGGCCGAGGCGACCCCGCAGATGCTCATCGCCCGCGAGGAAACCTTCGGCCCGGTGGCGGCCTGCTTCCGCTTCAAGGACGAGGCCGAGGTGCTGGCCCAGGCCAACGACACCCCCTACGGCCTTTCCGCCTACTTCTACAGCCGCGACATCGGCCGGGTCTGGCGCGTGGCCGAAGGGCTGGAGGTCGGGATGGTCGGCATCAACGAGGGGATCATCTCCACCGAGGTGGCGCCCTTCGGCGGCATCAAGGCCTCCGGCCTGGGCCGCGAAGGCTCGAAGTACGGCATCGAGGATTACCTGGAGATCAAGTACCTCCTGATGGGAGGGCTCGCGGTCGTTTGAACCGGGGGCTTTCACGGCCCGCTCGATCGTCAATCCGGGGCTCCACATGGAGCCCTGTTCCCAACGCTACGGCGAACAAAAACAAAAGGGAGCTGGACATGTCACCCACCATCAAGCTGGATGACGCGCCCCTCGGGCGCTTCCACATCCGTATCGCCGGCCTCACCTTCGGCGCGCACTTCACCGACGGCTACATCCTCGGCCTGATCGGCATCGCCTTCACCCTGATCAGCCCGCAGATGCAGCTCGACCCGTTCTGGCAGGGCCTGATCGGCGCCTCGGCACTGATCGGCCTGTTCCTCGGCAGCCTGCTCTTCGGCTGGATCTCCGATTACGTCGGCCGGCAGAAGATCTTCGTTGTCAGTTTCGTGCTGATCACCCTGGCCTCGGTGCTGCAGTTCCATGCCGAGACGGCGCTGCAGTTGTTCCTGCTGCGGGTGCTGATCGGCATCGGCCTGGGTGGCGACTACAGCGTCGGGCATACCCTGCTGGCGGAGTTCGCGCCGAGGAAGCATCGCGGCGTGCTGCTGGGCTCGTTCAGCGTGATCTGGACCTTCGGCTATGTCGCCGCCACCTTCATCGGCACCGCCATGCTGAGCCTGGGGGATGACGCCTGGCGCTGGATGCTGGCGTCCTCGGCGATTCCGGCGGCCATCATCCTCATCGCCCGCATCGGCACCCCCGAGTCGCCGCGCTGGCTGGTGAACCGGGGCCGGGTGGAGGAGGCGCGGGCCATCGTGCGCAAGCACATCGGGGCCAACGTGGTGCTGGACGACGAGCGTCCCCAGCGCAACCGCAGCGGCTACGCGGTACTGTTCAGTCGCGAGTACCGGACCCGCACGGCCTTCAACTGCCTGTTCTTTATCAGCATCGTGATGCCGTACTTCGCCATCTACACCTTCCTGCCGACCATCCTGGCGAAGATGGGGCTGGCCGAGGGCATGGGCACCGAGATGATGCTCAACGCCCTGCTGGTGCTGGGTGCCGTGGCGGGCATCGGCTGCACGCTGAAGTTCTCCCGGCGCGGCTTCCTCATCGGCTCGTTCTGGCTCCTGGCCCTGACGCTGCTCCTGCTGGCGGTCCTGCCCGGCAGCATGGCCTGGGCCCTGGTGCTGCTGTTCGGGTTGTTCACCCTAGTGCTGTCGGCAGTCAGCAACCTGGTGGGGGTGTTCCCGGCGGAAAGCTTCCCCACCGAGGTGCGCGCCAGCGGTGTCGGCCTGGCCACGGCGGCCAGCCGACTGGGCTCGGCCATCAGCACCTTCCTGTTGCCGGTGAGCGTGGCGGGCATCGGCCTCAACGCCACCATGGCGCTGCTGGCCGGGGTGCTGGTGTTCGGTGCCCTGGTGTCCATGGCCTGGGCGCCGGAAACCAAGGCCCTGTCCCTGGCGGAAGCCGGTGCGCCGGACGAGGAGGGCGGCACGCTCGGGCGGGTGGCAAAGACCGCCTAGCGGCCTTGGGCCGAGCACCCGGACTGAAGTCCGGGCTACGGGACCGATCCATACCGTAGCCCGGCGTCAGCCCGGGGCGTGGGTGGTGCTCTGTGCCTCGATCCACTCGCAGAACACGCTCACCTTGGACAGCCCCTGGCTGCTCGCGGGCACGTCCAGCCAGTAGCCGTAGGGGCCTTCCACCTCCACCGGGCTGATGGGCAGCAACTGCCCGGTGGCCAGTTCGTACTCGATCATCTGCCGGTCGATGACCGCCAGCCCGCCGCCGGCCAGCGCGGCATGGATCACCTGGTCGAGGGTGCTGAATTCCAGCCCCTGGCTGGGGTCGACAGCGTCGCCCCCCGTGGCTTCCAGCCAGTTCTCCCAGACCTGCAGGTGCTTGCCCTCATGAAGGATGTGCAGCAACGGGTGCTCGCCCAGCGCAGGCGGCCTGCCGTGCTCGAACAGTTCCGGGGCGGCCACCGCCAGGTGACGCTCCAGCACCAGCAGGTGGCTATGCCAGCCCGCTGCCGGTGCCTGGCCGAAGCGGATGCGGCAGTCGATCTCGCGCTGGCTGTCGGGGCCGGAGTCGTTGCGTACGTTCAGGGCGATGTGCGGGTAGCGCCGGGTGAACCCCTTCAGCCGGGGCGAGAGCCAGCGGGTGGCGTAGGTGGGGGGCGCGTGGATGCGCAGGCGCTGGCGCAGGTTGGGCGCGCGCACCTCCGCCAGCGCCTTCTGCATGCGGTCGAAGGCTTCGGTCAACCCGGGCACCAGGATTGCGCCGGCCGAGGTCAGGGTCAGGCCCTGGGGGGAGCGGGTGAACAGGCCCACGCCCAGGTAGTCCTCCAGTTGTCGGATCTGCCGGCTCACGGCGCCCTGGGTCACATTCAGGGCGTTCGCGGCGCGGCCGAAGCTGCTGTGCCGGGCGACTTCCTCGAAGACCCTCAAGGCATTCAGCGATGGCAGTTCACGCATGTTGAGGTTCCCCTTCGCTGGCGGCCAGCGAGGGCTCCAGGTGGCGGGCCGAGAGCCAGATCTCCTGTTGCAGCCAGGTGCGGAACACCTGCAGGGCCGGGGAGTCGCTCAGCTCGGGGCGGGTCACCAGCCAGTAGGACTGATGGCCCTCGACGTGCACGTTGAGCAGTTGGGTCAATTGGCCGGAGGCCAGTTCCCGCTGGACCATGTGCCAATCGGCGATGGTGATGCCGAGGCCATCGAGCGCGGCGCCGATGGCCAGGTCCAGCAGGTCGAACTCGTAGCCCTCGCGGGTATCCACGCCGCGGATGCCGGCGGCGTCCAGCCAGTGCTGCCAGGTCTGGTAGCGCCGTTCTTCGCTGGCCAGCACATGCAGCAGGGGCATGCCGTCGAGGTCCGGGACGCCGTTCTGGTTGCCCAGCCTGGCCAGGAGGTTCGGCGCACAGACGGCGATGTGCCGCTCCTGCATCAGCAGGGTGGCCTCCAGTTGCGCCCACTCGCCATCGCCGAAGCGGATGGCGCAGTCCAGGGTGCCGGTCTCGGCCAGGCTGTCCTGCAGGCGGGTGGTGATGCTCAGTTCCAGCTCCGGGTGCTGCGCCCGCAGGCGTCCGAGGCGTGGCAGCAGCCAGCGGCGGGTGAAGGTGGGCGGCGCGTTGAGGCGCAGCCGATTGAGGTGGCTCTTCTGCTGGATGGCGCGAACGGCTACCTCGATGCGGTCGAACGACTGGTTCAGGGCGTCCAGCAGCTTGCGTCCGGCGCGGGTCAGTTCCAGGTGGTGGTGGCGGCGGATGAGCAGGGTCTCGCCCATCTGCTCCTCAAGCTGGCGCACCTGCCGGCTGACGGCACTCTGGGTGACGTTGAGCAGCTCCGCTGCGCGGGTGAAGCTGCCGGTGTGACCGGCGGTTTCGAATGCCTTCAGGGCATTCAGTGGAGGGAGTCTGCGCTTCATGACCAGGCCCGCCTTCAGGGAAAGGCCCCGGAGCATATGCCAGGTCGGTGCCGGTCCGCATCACACCGCGCGTTGCAGGGCGGGGGCGCCGAGCGGCGCCGGGGCCACCTCCTTCAACCAGTGCCGGTAGAGCCCGCCGATGAGGTCGCTCTGGGTCACCAGGCCCACCAGACGGCCCTGTCCGTCCTGCACGGGCAGGCCGTGCAAGCCCTGGTCGGAGAGCAGGGAGACGAGGGCGCCGATGTCGGTGTCGGGGCGCACGCTGCGCACCTCCCGGGTCATCAACTGACGCACGCGCACCTGCTGTGGGCGCAGGCGGGCGAGCAGCGAGACGGACGGGTCGCGGTGGCCGTGGTACAGCAGGTCGGTGGGGGTGACCACGCCCACCAGGGCGCCGTCGGCGTCCAGCACCGGCAGCAGCTTGATGCGGTGCTGGCGGAACAGCTTCCAGGCGTCGGCGAGGCTCGCGTCGGGGGAGAGGGTGCGCAGGTCGCGGGACATGATGTGTTCGGCGGTGACCCGGCCCATGCCGCGCCGCAGGGCGACCCGTTCGGTCTGGCGCAGCAGGCGTTCGAGGTCGTCGCGGGTGATGTCGACGAACTCGCCGAAGTCCGCCAGGGCCTGGTCGAGGTCGGCTTCGGCGAAGCTGGCCCGCTCGCTGGGCAGCGGGTCGTCCGTGAGGTGGCTGTCGTTGCGCGGTTGCGCCGGGGCGTTGACCAGGGCGCCGCGGGTGAGGCGGTTGTAGGCCAGGGCGCTGATGATCAGCACCGCCGAACCCATCAGCACCGGCCAGGCCACGCCGAAGCCCAGGGTCTCGAATGCCGGGCCACCCAGGGTTACGGCCACGGCCAGGGCGGTACCGGGTGGGTGCAGGCAACGCAGGCCGTACATGGTCAGCACGGTGAGCGCCATGCTCAAAGTGGCGGCCAGCACCGTGTGATCGATCCACAGGCCGCAGGCGCTGCCCACCAGGGCTGCCACCAGGTTGCCGAGCAGCACCGACCAGGGCTGTGCCAGGGGGCTGCTGGAGACGGCGAACAGCAGCAGCGAGCTGGCGCCCAGGGGCGCGGCCAGGCGCAGGGTGACGTCGAGGCTGAACAGGTGGCTGGTGACCAGGCAACACAGGGCCAGGCCGACGCAGGCGCCAAGGGAGGCGCGCAGCCATTCGGTGGGTGGTGCGCTGCGGGGGACGGGGGCGAGGCGCCTGGACCAGCGGCGCCAGCGGCTTTCCGGGGGCATGACGAGTCTCGTAAAAAAGGGGGCCGGAGCGGCCCCCGCAGAAGTCCCACTGCGTGCGCGGGATCGGTGGCCTCGCCGGGGCGACGAGGCGAACGGGGCGCATCCTAAGGGCGCGTGATCCATCGCTGCCAATGAATGTTATTGCAGCTTGAGTGCAGTTTTTTTGAAGTCAAATACCCGGCAAGGCGAGCCGTGCCGGCGTAGCATGCGGTGCGAGCCAGGCAGAGGAGGGGCGTGATGCAACGGCTGGAGGTAGAGGCGGGGCTGGCAGCGGAACGTGCGTTGCTGGAGCAGGTGCACCGAGGGGAAAGGGAGGCCGGGTTGCTGCTCTGGCGGCCGCTGGACCGTGCCCTGGTGATGCCCGCACGCATGAACCGCCTGCCGGGCTTCGAAACGGCGCGGGCGGGCTGCGAGACGCTGGACTGGCCGGTCTCACTGCGGGATACCGGCGGCGAGCCGGTGCCGCAGTCGCCTGGGGTGCTGAACATCGCGCTGGCCTATGCGGCGCCGACCGGGGAGAGCGAACTGACCCGGATCGAGACCGCCTACCTGCGCCTGTGCCGCCCATTGTGCGATTGGCTGGCGGGGCAGGGGCTGGAACCGGGTATCGGCGAGGTGCCAGGGGCCTTCTGCGACGGGCGCTATAACGTGCAGCTGGGCGCGCGCAAGCTGGTGGGCACGGCCCAGCGCTGGCGCCGCCGCAGCCAGGACGGGCGCAACGTGGTGCTGGTGCACGGGGCGATGCTGGTGGAGAACGAGCGCGAGGCGATGGTGGCGCTGGTCAATGCCTTCTATGTCGGCTGCGGCCTGGCGGATCGTTGCGAGGCGGCGAGCCATGTGGGCTTGGCCGAGCACCTGGAGCGGCCCTGGGATGCTGTGCCCACCCTCTCATCCGCTGTCCGGCGGGCGTTGACGGAAGACGGAATTCCCTTGCCGGATGCCTGATGCAAAAAAGTTGCTGCAGGGCCTTCCCAGCCCCCACCGGGTAGGCACTATCATCGCCGCTCCCCAGTGCCCGCACCGCAGGCTGCCTGAAGGCACCGCACCCGCTGTTGCTGTGCCGGACCCGCACGGAGCATCCGTTATACCCGCCAGGACGGCGCTGCATGGGTTCCCGCCAGCCGCCGCGCGTGACGCCTCGACCCAACCCGCCGGGCCTGTTCGCATTCTTTCGATGGATGGACACCGCCCCCATGAGTTCAAGCCGTAGCCCGATCGGGTCGTATCGCCCCACGCTGCGCAGTCACCTGGCCTTCACCGTCTATTGCGGCCTGGTCTTCCTGGTTCTCTACACGCTGCTGCGCGGGGCCTTGCTGATCTACAACCGCGAGCTGATCGGCAGCACTCCGGCCTCGACCTTCGTCGAGGCCTTCATCAACGGCTTCCGTTTCGACCTGCGCCTGACCATCTACGCCCTGGCGCCGTTGCTGCTGTCCATCCCCTTCGTCACCGCCATGTCGTTGCGCCGGCTGCACCTGGCCTGGCTGACGGTGTTCGCCAGCCTGACGCTGTTCTTCGGCATCCTCGAACTGGACTTCTACCGCGAGTTCCACCAGCGCCTGAACGGCCTGGTGTTCCAGTACATGAGCCAGGACCCGAAGACCGTGCTGAGCATGCTCTGGTACGGCTTCCCGGTGGTGCGCTACCTGCTGGCCTGGGTCCTGGTGACCTGGCTGCTGTTCAGGCTGTTCCGCTACCTGGATCAGGTCACCCGTCCGGCCCGTGGCGGCCTTGAGACCGCGCCGAGCCTCGGCGGACGCAGCAGCGTGGCACCCTGGTACGTGCGCGCTGGCGTGTTCGGCCTGTGCCTGGTGCTGGCTGTGGCGGCCGCCCGGGGCACCTTGCGCCAGGGCCCGCCGCTGCGCTGGGGCGATGCCAATACCACGGATTCGGCCTTTGCCAACCAGTTGGGCCTGAACGGCACGCTGATGCTGGTCAACGCCGCTCAGGCGCGCTTCTCGGAGACCAATCAGAACGTCTGGAAGGCCACCCTGCCGGATGAGCAGGCGCTCTCGGTGGTGCGCGAGATGCTGCTGACCCCGCAGGACCGCCTGGTGGACCCGGCCACCGCCGCTGTGCGCCGCGTGTTGACGCCCGAGGCCGAGCGCACCCTGCCGATCCGCAATGTGGTGGTGATCCTGATGGAGAGCTTCGCCGGCCACTATGTCGGCGCGTTGGATGGCAAGGGCGACATCACCCCGAACTTCGACCGCCTGAGCAAGGAAGGGCTGCTGTTCACCCGCTTCTTCTCCAACGGCACCCACACCCACCAGGGCATGTTCGCCACCATGGCCTGCTTCCCCAACCTGCCGGGCTACGAGTACCTGATGGAGCAGCAGGAGGGGACCCACAAGTTCACCGGCCTGCCGCAACTGCTGAGCGCTCGCCGGTACGACGACCTCTACGTCTACAACGGTGATTTCGGCTGGGACAACCAGATGGGGTTCTTCGGCAACCAGGGCATGCGCAACTTCATCGGGCGCAATGACTTCGTCAACCCGGTGGTGTTCGACCCCGCCAGGGGCGCCTCCGACCAGGACATGTTCGACCGCGCCGCCCAGGAGCTGCGTGACAACCATGGCAAGAAGCCCTTCTACGCCCTGCTGCAGACGCTTTCCAACCACAAGCCTTACGTGCTGCCCGACCCGTTGCCGATGCCGGCTGTGACCGGCTTCGGCTCCAACGACGAGCACCTGACGGCCATGCGTTATTCCGACTGGGCCCTGGGGCAGTTCTTCGAGAAGGCCAAGCAGTCGCCTTACTACAAGGACACCCTGTTCGTGCTGGTGGGTGACCATGGTTTCGGCGCGCCCGAGCAGCTCACCGACATGGACCTGTACCGCTTCAACGTGCCGCTGCTGCTGATCGCCCCCGGCATCCAGGAGAAGTTCGGCGCCCGTACCGAGGTGGTGGGCAGCCAGGTCGATGTGGTGCCCACCATCATGGGCCGCCTGGGTGGCGAGACCCGTCACCAATGCTGGGGCCGCGACCTGCTCAGCCTGGCGCCGGAGGACAAGGGCTTCGGTGTGATCAAACCTTCCGGCAGCGACCAGACCGTGGCCATCGTCAGCGGTGACCGCATGTTGATGCAGCCCCGTGGTGGCGAGCCGCAACTGTTCCGCTACCAGCTCAACAGCGAGGGCCAGGGTGCCGCTCGTATCGACGACCCGGCGGCGATCAAGGCCCTGAGCGCGCGCCTGGAAGCCTTCCTGCAAGTGGCCACCAGGAGCCTGCAGGGTGACACCGCCGGCCTGGAGGACCCGAAGCGCTAGCAGGCCGTTGCAGAACGACCAGCCCGTGCGCTTCGTCGGTTGCCGCGCGTGCAGCGCGCGGGCGGGCCTAAGGTGAAGGTCCGGCGTCCACCCGGCGCCGGACCCACCGGGAAGGCTCCATCGGGCCTTCCGCCCCAGAGGAGGCCGCGCCATGAACGCCAGCAACCACTGCACCTACCGTGACCACGTCATCACCGCCCACCTGATCGAGCACCCCGGCATTCCCACCCCCTGGGCCGGCGGGGTGCATATCACCGCGCCGGACGGCCACCGTACCCGACGCATTCCATTGCCCGCCGATGCCGCCTTCCTGGCAGAGGAGGACAGCGCCCGCCGCGCGTCCATCGCTCATGGTCGCTGGCTGGTGGACCGCAGCCTGGACCAGGGCATGCACCTCGGCTGAGGCGCTTCGTCCCGTTGCCTGAACCGCAGCCAGCTTTGGGCGGTCGCTGAGAAGGAGGGCGCCGGATTTGCCGGTGCTGCCTGTCTGGACAACCGCCCGGCATGACGTTGCCCGGGCCAGGAGGATCGACCATGGTCGCGTTCGAGCCGCAATCTCGTGATATCGCCACCCCTGATGCCGGGAACGTGCAGGGCTGGGAGCGGATGTTGTGCATCGGCACCGGCGTAGCGATGCTGGGCTCCGGCGTGCACCGGGGCGGGCCGGCGGGCTGGTTGCGCGCCGCCCTGGGCGCCGTGGTGCTGGCCCGGGGCCTGAGCGGTCGCTGCCCGGCCAAGCGGGTGATCGTCGAGCGCCGTTCCGAGCTGGAAGCGCTGCGGGCTCGTATCGAGGAGGCCGCCGGCAAGCTGGCGGACTGGGAGAAGGCACAAGCGAAGGGGTGAACTCGGCCGGCAGGGCCGGAAACGAAAACGGCAGCGTCAAGGCGCTGCCGTTACGTTACACCTCTGGCGGGCGCTTACTTGCCGTAGTTGCGGCGGAACTGCGTGATCAGCTTCTCGGGCTTGGGCTCTTCCTTGGTAAGCACGTACACCACGCGCTGGCCATCCGGGCCGCCGCCGATGTCGACGTAGCTGAAGGTGGGTTCGCCGATCTTGTACATGTCCATCATGTCGCCGTAGCGGCTGAACACGTAGATGATGCCGTCTTCGTCGCGCATCTCGCCGTAGAAGGGTTGGGCCGGCGGCAGGCTAACGTCGAGGAAGCGCTGGGCGCTGGTCTTGGCTTCCTTGCCCTGGTCCTCGGCCTTGAGCACCAGGATGATCTCGCGACCGAAACCGTCCTGCTTGCCGGTGTCCTTGCGCACGGGGGTGGCACCGTTGGCGACGTAGTTGCGGTAGGTGGCGTAGTCGTCGAAGACGAACAGTTCCTTCTCGGTACGGATCTGGTACCAGTCCTCGTTGTTCAGGGCCTCCACCTTGGCCGGCGCGGCCGGCTGGGTGGCGCAGGCGCCGAGCGCCGCGGCCACCAGGGCCAGGCTGAAACTGCGGATGAAGGTCTTGGTGTTGGGCATTGCGGTTCCTCCCCGGTCATGGTGAGACGCGAATCTGCCCGAGTCCTGTGACGGCCAAATGATAGCCAGGTGCTGGCACCGTGACAGCCGGGATCAGGCTGGCTGCAGCGGCTTTATCTGATCGAAGGTTGCAACAATCATTTGATCCTTTCGGGTTTTATCTACCGAAGCAGAGCCAATACAGTGGCGCACCCCGGCCAGCAGGCCGTCTTTCCCGATCTCGGAGGTGCCCATGGCCACTGCCACCCTGCATTACTTCCACGACCCGTTCTGCGGCTGGTGCTACGGCGCCGCGCCTCTGGTGGCGGCTGCCCGCGCGGTGTTGCCGGTGCGTGCCCACGGCGGCGGCATGCTCGCTGGCCCGGCCCGCCAGCATGGCGGCGAGCAATGGCGGGGCCATGTGCTGCCCCATGACCGGCGCATCGCCCAGATGACCGGCCAGGTATTCGGCGAAGCCTACCTGGACGGGCTGCTGCGGGACCCGGAGGCGGTGTTCGACTCGCTGCCGCCCATCGCCGCCGTACTGGCGGCCGACACCCTGGCGGGCAAGGGCCTGGACATGCTCGCGCGACTCCAGGTGGCTCATTACGGTGAGGGGCGGCGCATTGCCGAGGCGGCGGTGCTGGTCGCCCTGGCGACTGAACTCGGCCTGGAGCCGACGGCGTTCCGCAGCGCCCTCGACCAGGCGCTGGCCCATGACGTGGTCGGGCACATCAGCGAGACCCGTCGTCAGATGGCGCGCCATGGGTTGAGCGGCTTCCCGTCCTTTCTGCTGGAAGTGGACGGCCGCTTCGAGCGGGTGGATGCCTCGGCCTTCCTTGGCCAACCGGCCCAATGGAGCGCATGGCTGGCCCAGCGTCTCCAGGCGCAGGGCGCTGCCTCGGCCAGCGAAGCAGTGGGTGGCCCGAGCTGCGGGCTCGATGGCTGCGCGTGAGGTGAGCACGATGAAGAGCAACCTGCAGATCATTGCCGACCACTACGAGGCTTCGGCGCGCGGCGACCTGGCCGGGATGCTGGCAGAGGTGGCCGCCGACGTGCGCTGGACCGAGATGGACGGCTTCCCCTGTGCCGGTACCTGGGTTGGACCGGAGCAGGTGGTGGCCCAGGTGTTCAGCGTGCTGGCGCGGGATTGGGACGGTTACCGCTTCGAGCTGGAGGCCCTGGTGGACGGCGGCGCCAGCATCGTCGGCATCGGCACCTACCGGGGCGTACACCGCGCCACCGGCAAGGCCATGGCAGCGCGCGTGGCCCATCATTGGCAGCTCGAAGGCGGCCGCATCACGGCCTTCGAACAGTTCACCGACACCCTGCGGGTGGCCCAGGCCATGGCCTGACGCCCTGGGGTGGCGCATTCGGCGAAGCCGGCCACACTTGGGGTCACGAGCAAGGGGTCTGGCCGTCCGACGATTGACGCCATCAAAATGACATCGCTGGACTACGCTCATTCACAGGGACCTCTCTTCAACGGAGGCACGTGTATGAAAGTCCTGATTGCCGATGATTCCAGCCTCTCCCGCAAGCTGGTGCTCAAGGCCCTCCCCGAACTGCTGACCGAAGAGGTGAGCCAGGCCGCCAATGGCCAGGAAGTGCTCGCCGCTTACGAGGCCGGCCAGGCGGAGATCATCTTCCTCGACCTGACCATGCCGGTGATGGATGGCTTCGAAACCCTGGAGCGCCTGCGCAAGTCCGAGGCGGAGGCCATCATCATCGTGGTCAGCGCCGACATCCAGCCACTGGCCCGGCAGCGGGTGATGGAGCTGGGCGCGGCGGCCTTCATCAAGAAGCCGATCACCAGCGAAGCGATGAATGCTGTTCTCCATGAAATCGGAGTGGTGTGATGGACAGGCTCACGGAGGACCAGCGCGACGCGCTGCAAGAGCTCATGAACGTGGCCATGGGACAGGCCGCCGACCAGTTGGCACGCTTGACCGACACCTTCGTGGTGCTCTCGGTGCCACGCATCCACAGCGCGTTCAGCCTCAGCGATGCCCAGGTGCCGGAAGAGCTGGGCGGCTGCCAGGTTGTGGATGTCACCCGCCAATCCTTTCTCGGGCAGATGCGCGGCGAGGCGTTCGTCTGTTTCGGCTGCCACGGTGCGGACCAACTCGCCGACCTGATGGGCTATGACGAGCACGACACTCAGCAGCGCGAGGAACTGATGCTCGACGTCACCAACATCCTCAGTGGCGCCTGCATCAACAGCCTGGCGCAGCAGTTCGAGATTCCGGTGAGCTATGGCGCGCCCTCGGTGTTCTCCCGCCACGCTTCGTTCCAGGAGGCACTTGGGGCCAAGTCCCTGCAGGACCACCGGGCGCTGATCATGGAGATCCGCTTCGAGGTCGAGGCTTGCGAGTTCACCTGCGACTTGCTGCTGTGCATCGCCGAGGAGACGGTGGGCAGCGTGCTGGCGGTCATCGACCGGCTGCTGAGCGAGCTGTGACATGAGCGCTCCAGGCTCCCCAGGTCCGTCCTCCCAGGTGCTGGAAACCGTGCTGGAGAACATCAACCTGGGGGTGCTGGTGGTGGACCCGGACTGCCGCGTGCTGTTCTGGAACCGCTTCATGGTCATCCACGGCGGTCGCATCCCGGAGGACACGATCGGGCGCTCGTTGTTCGAGCTGTTCCCCCAGTTGCCCGAGCGCTGGCTGCGGCAGAAGGTGCGGGGGGTGCTGACCCTGCGCAACCTGGCCTTCACCACCTGGCAACAGCGGCCGCACCTGTTTCCCTTCGGCGGCACCCGGCCGATCACCAGCCAGCTGTCGAGCATGTACCAGAACTGCACCTTCTTCCCTCTGGAGAACGAGCAGGGCGAACCGGTGGCGGTGTGCATCACCGTTGCCGATGCCACCGACACCGCTGCCCGCCAGCAGGACCTGGAGCGCCTCAATGCCCTGCTGGAAGTGGAAAAGGAGCAACAGGCGCAGTTGATCCGCCGTCTGGAAGAAGCCCAGGCGCAACTGTTGCAATCGGAGAAGATGGCCGCCATCGGCCAGCTCGCTGCCGGTGTGGCCCATGAGATCAACAACCCGGTGGGCTTCGTCTACTCCAACCTCAACAGCCTGCGCGGCTATCTGGAGCAACTGATGGGGCTGGTGGACGGGCTGCAGGCGAAGATCGAGACCTGTGGCGATGCGGCCCTGGTGAGCGAGTGCCGGGCGTTGAAGCAGGCCGCTGACTACGACTTCCTGCGTGAAGACACGCCGATCCTGCTCAAGGAATCCTGCGATGGGCTGGAGCGGGTCAAGCGCATCGTCAAGGACCTTCGGGACTTCTCCCACGTGGACAACGGCGAGTGGCAGATGGCCGACCTGCACCAGGGACTGGACAGCACGCTGAACGTCATCTGGAACGAAATCAAGTTCAAGGCCAAGGTGGTCAAGCACTACGGCCAGTTGCCGCCGGTGCAGTGCATCGCTTCGCAGATCAACCAGGTGTTCCTCAACCTGATCGTCAACGCGGCCCAGGCCATCGTCGAGCACGGCACCATCACCCTCACCACCGGCACCCAGGGCGACGCGGTGTTCATCGACATCCAGGACGACGGCCCCGGCGTGCCGGAGGAGCTCAGAAGGCGCATCTTCGAACCCTTCTTCACCACCAAGCCGGTGGGCAAGGGCACCGGGCTCGGGTTGTCGGTTTCCTACAACATCATCGAGCGCCACCACGGCACGCTCAGCGTCATTTCGCCACCCGGAGGGGGCGCCTGCTTCCGCATCGTCCTGCCACGCCAGCAGCCGCCGGCCGATTGAAGGGCTGCCCGGCTGTCATTCCTCCAGATAGGCCTCGAACAGCCCGCCCAGGGTGTCCTCCGGCGAGCGCATGTACTCGAGGATCTCCGCTGCCAGCACATCCAGCAGGACCACGCCATTGACGCTCTGTTCCGCCCGGCTGGCTGAGCGCAGGCGTTCCGCCATGGCCAGATTCACCTCCCGCAGGCCTCGATAGAGTGTCAGCAGGCCTTCCGTGCCGTAGTCCGCCGGGAGGGCGTGCTGTTGACGCAGGTATTGGCCGATGAGGTAGGTGCCAAGGGCGCGGAACAGGGTTTCCGCCGCATCGCTGAAGGGTTGATGGAAGTGCGCCATGGGGATCAGCGGGCGGGTGCGTGGGCAGCCCGAACTGGCACCGATCAGGCCGATCAGCGAGCTGAGCGCACGCTGCAGGGTGGTGGTCTGCTCCAGATGCCGGCCGTGCCAGTCGATGCTCACCCGCACCGTATCGAAGGAGCGGCGGCCTTCCAGGGCCTTCAGCGGCACCGCCAGGGCAAGCGCGAATGGGCAGAACGGTGTGGTTTCTGCCTGCAAGGGGCAGTTCCTGCACTGGCAATGTTCCAGCCGGGCCCACTCGGGGGGAATGTCCGGGGACGGGGAGGGGGCATCGAGAGCGGCCTCGCCGCCATCCTCGAAGGCCAGGTGGTAGTGCGCTAGGGAATTCGTCGCGTGCATGGGACCTCCTGGCGTGAAACGGTTTCCGACGAAGTGACGGTGATATGACGTCAAATTGCCATCACCCGCAATTCGCCTGCCTATACTCAGCTTAGGTCCGATGTGGGCGGGTGTTATTCCATGAGCTCAACGGTTATTCAGCAGCAGATGGTCGCCGCGGTGGAGCAGATTCCCGCCGGCTTCCTGCTGCTGGATGGGTCGCAACGGGTTCTCTACTGCAACGCTTTCATCCGCCAGCGCTGTTCGCGTGACCTCTCCGGGATTGTCGGCATGCACCTGGTGGAGGCGTTCCCCGAAGTCGATACGCCGTGCTGGCACGGCCTCTTCGACCAGATCAGGCGGGGCGGCCAGGCGGTACAGACCATCTGGCACGACCAGCCTTACCTGATCCTTCTCAGCAGCCAGCCGGACGACGACGAGCCGACGCCGCTGCCGATGCTCCAGGCCACCCTGCTGTACTGCGTCGAGTCCGGCGTGGATGAACCGCTCTATGGCCTGGCGATTTTCGACAGCAGCCGTGCGGCGGCCAACCCGGCGCTGCAGCATGCCTTGATTGCACTGCGGAGCAAGCATGGCGAGCTGAACGAACTGAGCATCAAGCTGCAGGCCGCCAATCGCCAGCTGCTGCAATCGGAGAAGATGGCTGCCATCGGCCAGCTCGCCGCAGGTGTCGCCCACGAGATCAACAACCCTGTGGGCTTCGTCGCCAGCAACCTCAAGACCCTGGTGGGCTACGTGCAGCAACTGCTGCAACTGGTGGACCAGATGAGCGAGTGGGGCGGTCTGGAGCTGGAGCGGCTGAAGACGCAGTTCGACTACGACTTCATCCGCGACGACATCAACGGCCTGCTGGGCGAGTCCGCCGATGGCGTGGAGCGGGTCAAGCGCATCATCTCCTCGCTGCGCGACTTCTCCCACAGCGGGGATGAGCGCTTCGTGCCGGCTGACCTGCATGACGGCATCCGCAGCACCCTCAACGTGGTCAACAACGAGGTCAAGTACAAGGCCGAGGTGGTCTGCGACTTCGGAGAACTGCCTCTGGTGGAGTGCATTCCCGCGCAGATCAACCAGGTGGTGATGAACCTGCTGGTCAACGCCGCCCAGTCCATCGAGAGCTTCGGGCACATCGTCATCCACACCGAGCACTGCGGTGACGATGTGCTCATCGAGATCAGCGACAGTGGCTGCGGCATTCCCGAAAGCCAGTTGATGCAGATATTCGACCCGTTCTTCACCACCAAGCCGGTGGGCAAGGGCACCGGGCTGGGACTCGCGCTATCGTTCAGCATCGTGGAGAAGCACGGCGGCAGCCTGACGGTCACCAGCGAGGTGGGCCAGGGCTCGACCTTCCGTATCCGTCTGCCGATCCACCAGGGAGCAACCAGCGGAGGAGCGCACCATGACTGAAGCCCACGAGAGCCTGCCGCGTCCGCGCGTCCTGCTCGTCGATGACGAGGAGAACATCCTCAACAGCCTCCGACGGTTGCTCCGGGGCCAGCCTTATGACCTGGTCATGGCCCACAGTGGCGACGAGGCGCTGCAGTTGTTCGAGACCCAGCCCGTCGACCTGGTGGTGTCCGACGCACGCATGCCCGGCATGGATGGCGCCACGCTGCTGGCCGAGATTCACAAGCGCGACCCGGGCTGCATGAGCGTGCTGCTCACCGGCTACGCCGACATCAACACCATCATCACCGCCATCAACGAAGGGCAGATCTACCGCTACCTGAGCAAACCCTGGAACGACGACGAGTTGCTGCTGACCATCCGCCAGGCCCTGGCCTACCAGTTCGCCGAGCGCGAGCGCGAGCGCCTGCAGCACCTGACCCAGGAGCAGAACCAGCAGCTCAAGAGCCTCAACGAGACCCTGGAGAAGCGCGTCCAGGCGCGCACCTCCGAGCTGCAGCAGACGGCCGACATGCTCGACCTTGCTTACGAAGAGCTGCGCCGCAGCTACGCGCTCAGCACCGAAGTGTTCTCCCTGCTGGTCAACCAGCGCCTGCCTCGGGAGAAGCAGACCAACCAACAGATCATCGCCCTGATACGCGCCTTCGCCGCCGACCTCGGCATGCCCGAGGACCAGGCCCGCGACCTGAGCATGGCCGCCGCGCTCTACAACATCGGCAAGCTGAGCCTGCCGGATGCGCTGATCATCGGCCCTTCGGACCTGATGCACAGCAAGGACCGCGACCTCTACCGGCGCTACCCCTCCCAGAGCGAATCGGTGCTGATGGCGCTGGAACCGCTGCACGACGCCGCACGGCTGATCCGCCACCATCAGGAGCGCTGGGACGGCTCCGGCTTCCCCGATCACCTGCGCGGCAACGACATCCCCCTGGGTTCGCGCATGCTCAAGCTGGCGGTGGATTTCGTCGAACTGCAATGCGGCCTGGTGCTGGAGCGCCGCCTCAATCGCGACGAGGCCCTGCTGTTCATCCGCAAGTACGCCGAGCGGCTGTACGACCCGGAGCTGGTGGAGCGCTTCATCACCATCTGCTCCACGGCGATGCCCGACGTCACCATCGGCGATCCCGATGTACGGGCAGTGGACACCCGGCACCTGGAGCCCGGCATGGTGCTCGCGCGTAACCTGCACGCCGACAACGGCATGCTGCTGCTCAATGAAGGCAAGGTCCTCTCAGACCTGCTGATCCGCAAGCTGATCGCCTTCGAAGGCATCGAATCGGCTTCCTACACCCTGTTCGTCCGTGAGCCAGAAGCGGCCAAGCCCCGCGCTCACCTGGAGTGATGCCATGTCCAGATTGCTGCTGCTGGATGACGAGCCCGCCGTGGTCAATGCCATCTGCCGCGAACTGCGCGGGGAGAGCTGGCAGCTCGACACCTTCACCGATCCCCAGGAGGCGCTGGAGGCGTTGTCGCAGAACACCTACGAGCTGATCCTCTCCGACCTGCGCATGCCCGAGCTGGACGGCATCGCCTTCCTCCAGTTCGCCAAGCAGCTGCAACCCGACGCCCTGCGCCTGCTGCTCAGTGGCGACAGCGACCGTGAAACGCTGGTGCGCGCCATCAACCGGGCCGAGGTCTACCGCTTCATCTCCAAGCCCTGGGACGCCTACGAACTGCGCAGTACCCTGCACACCTGCCTCGAACTGCAGCACAGCCAGGTCGAGCGCAAGGCGCTGCTCGAACGGGTCGCCCAGCAGCAGCACGCCATCGATGCCCACGAGGCGCACCTGCGCAAGATGCGCCAGGAACACCCCGAGATATTCGCCGTCGCCCGGAGCGAGGACGGCGCCATCCTGCTTGAGGACGAGAGCGAACCGGAGCCTCGCTGATGGACATCCAAGAACCTGTTTCCGCCTCCCTGGCGGACAGGATTGCCACCCAGGGGCCCTGCGCCCCCGGCGCCTTGCTGGCATTGATCGACCTCGACGACTTCCACACACTCAACGCCCACCACGGTCTGGAAACCGGCGACCTGGTGATGCTGCACCTCGAAGACCGCCTGCGCGCCGCCCTGCGTGACGGCGAATGGCTGTGGCGCAACGGCCCGGACAGCTTCCTGCTGGGCGTGCCGGATGGCCGCGACACCCCCGACCGCCTCGGCGCCTCCCTCTGCGCCCTGGTGGAAGCGCCGCTGGAACTGGCCGGCCAGGTGTTCCACCTGCGTGCCAGCGTCGGCCTTGCGGTGGCCTGGGTGCGCGACCGCACCTTCGCCAGCCTCTACAGCCGCACCGAACTGGCCCAGCGCGAAGCACGCCGCGAGGGTGGCGGGCGCTACCGCTATTTCGACGAAGCCCGCTTGATCACAGCCCGGCGCGAGGCTGAACTCTGCGGCCAACTGCGTGCCGCGCTGCGGGAAGAGCAACTGGTGCTGCACTATCAGCCGCAGATCGACTGCCAGACCGGCGAAGTCTGCGGCTACGAAGCCCTGGTGCGCTGGCAGCACCCAACCCGGGGCCTGCTGGGGCCGGACAAGTTCATCCCGGTGGCGGAGCGGCTGGGGCTGATGGTGGACCTCGGGCAATGGGTGCTGGGCCGCGCCATCGCCGACGCCCGCGCGCTGCTGACGGAAAGGCACGCCACCCTGGCCGTCAACCTGTCGCCCTCCCAACTGCGCGACCGCCAACTGGTGGGCTTCATCCAGCGCACCCTGCAGCGCCACGGCCTTGAGGCCTCGCGGCTGGAGCTGGAGATCACCGAGTCCTGCCTGCTGGATGACGAAGCCCAGGTGCGCGAGCAACTGGCCGGGCTGCGCCGCCTCGGGGTACGCCTGGCCCTGGACGACTTCGGTACCGGCTTCTGCAACCTCGGCTACCTCCAGGCCCTGCCGGTGGACCGGGTCAAGGTGGACCGGCGCTTCCTCACCGGCACCGGCGAGGACGCCCGCGCCCTGGCCCTGTTCCGCGCACTGATGGCCATGCTCCAGCACCTCTCCGTGGAAGTGCTCTGCGAAGGCGTGGAGCAGGAAGCCCAGATGCGCCTGTTGCAGAGCCTGCG
The DNA here is from genome assembly GCF_001728945.1 of Pseudomonas sp. ENNP23. Classification (NCBI taxonomy): domain Bacteria; kingdom Pseudomonadati; phylum Pseudomonadota; class Gammaproteobacteria; order Pseudomonadales; family Pseudomonadaceae; genus Pseudomonas; species Pseudomonas sp. ENNP23. The sequence goes on along the minus strand of NZ_LYSP01000040.1, from coordinate 3,494 downwards.
TTGCAACCAGTGGCAGGGCTACTTCGCCGCTCGGCCCATGCCCCTGGACGCGGTGGCGCCCTGGCGTGGCCAGACCCGACACTGGTTCCCCCGCCCCGCCTGCGCCGACCACCCCGACGCCCCCACGCTGCTGCTGGTGGACGACGAACCCGCCGTACACGGCGCCCTGCGCCGCGTATTGCGGGGGCGTGGCTGGAAGGTGCTGTGCGCCGGCAATGCCGAGGAAGCCTTCGCCCTGCTGGCCAGTCAGCCTGTGCAGGTGATCATCTCCGACCACGCCATGCCGGGCATCACCGGGGTGGAACTGCTCAGCCGCGCACGCCAGCTCTACCCGGCGTGCCGGCGCATCCTCCTCACCGGCCACAACGACGCCCAGACGCTGATGCAGGCCATCAGTCAGAGCGCGGTCTGTCGCTTCATCACCAAGCCGTGGAACGACGCGCACCTGGTCCAGGCGGTGGAGTTGGCGTTGCAGTAAAAGACGAGCTGCATGGCTGCCGCGCTGAAAAAAGGGGCCCTTGGGCCCCTTTGTCGTGTCGAGCGGTTGCTCAGATATCCCACACCAGATTGACCGCGAAATTGCGCCCCGGCTGGGTCAGCCGATCGAGGTTGGCCGGGCTGGTCACGCCGGCTTCGCCCACACCGTCGTAGCCCCGCACGTCATCCCACAGCCAGTACTTCTTGTCGGTGAGGTTGTAGAGGCCCGCGTTCACCGTCAGGTCGTCGGTCAGCTTGTAGTAACCGGTCAGGTCGAGCACGCCGAAGCCCGGGGTCTTGAACTGGCTGCTGCGGCCATCCGGGGCGTTGAAGTCGCCCTGGTCGATGCGGGTCTTGCGCTTGGCCAGGGTCCAGCTCAGCAGGGTGCCGTAGGTGTCCTGCTCGTAGCCCAGGCCGAACACGCCGGTCAGCGGGTTGACGCTGTTCAGCGCCGCGCCGGTGTCGTCATCACGGCCCCGGGCGTAGGCGATGGAGGCCTGGCTGTAGAGACCGGCCGGGGCGCCCAAGGCGTCCAGGTTCAGTCGGCCCTTGGCCTCGATGCCACGGATGCTGGCGTGGGCGATGTTGACGCTCTTGAAGGTGGCGCCGCTGGTGGCGACGCTGGCGTTCTCGTCGATGAAGTCGCGGTACTCGTTGTAGAAGGCCGCCACGTCGAAGCTGCCGGCATCGAACTGGCCGCGCAGGCCCGCTTCCACGCCACGGCTCTTTTCCGGCTCCAGGTTGGGGTTGGGCTCGACCACGTAGCCGCCGGCGATGTTCTCGAAGCGGCCGTAGAGCGCTTTGGCGCTCGGTGTGCGGAAGCCTTCGGCGTACTGGCCGAATGCGGTGTAGTGCTCGTCGAACTCGTAGGTGACGCCGAACTTGGGCGAGACGCGGTCCCAGGTCTGGGCCTTGTCGCTGAAGGCGGTGACGTTGGCGTTGCTGATGGTGGCGAGGAACTCGTCGGTCAGCTCGGGCTTCAGGCGGGTGTAGTCGTAGCGCAGGCCCGGCAGGAAGGTCCACTGGTTCCAGCGGATCTGGTCCTGCAGGAACAGGCCGTAGGTCTGGATGGTCGGGTCCGGGAAGTCGCTCTGCGCAGCCAGTACGTCACTGGCGCTTATCTGACCAACGCGGTTGGTGCAGCTGCCCACCGAGGCGGCACAGACGCCGGTGCCGCTGCGCAGGCCGGTGACCTGCTCGCGCTTGAGGCTGGCGCCGTAGGTCAGCAGGTGCTCGGTCTCGCCCAGGGAGAAGGCCTTGTCGAACTGTGTATCGAGCACCCAGAGGCGGTCCTTGTAGGTGGTCTCGCGGTAGCGCATCACGTTGCGTGAGCCAGGAACGTAGTGTTCGACCGTACTTTGGTCGGTCTTGGCCAGTTGGTAGTTGAGGCTCCACTTCAGGTTGTCTGCCAGCAGGCTGTCCAGGGCCAGGGTGTGCTCCAGGCCGAAGCGCTCGCGGGTGATGGTGTCGTTGCCTGTCCGGGAGCGGTACCAGTTGAAGGCGTTGTTGCCGATGAACGGCCCGCCCACGGCGCTGAGCTGGTTGGTGTCGCGGTCGTCCTTGTATTTCTCGTAGGTCAGTTGCAGGCGGTCGGTGTCGTTGTAGTTCCAGCCCAGCTTGGCCAGCAGGTTGGTGGTGCGCACGTCTTCCGGGTTGGCTTCGGCGCGGTCCAGGCCGGTGCCGCCATGGCCGCCGAAGGACTCGGTCTCGTGGCCATTGCGCTGGGAGAGGTGCAGCAGGGCGTCGAACTGCTCGTGACGGCCGGCGACGGTGCCGGAGGTGAGCCAACTGTCATCGGCGGAGCTGTAGCCGGTCTTCAGACGGGCGCCGGTGTCGCGGCCGGGTTTGATGATGTCGTCGGCGTCCAGGGTGAAGTAGCTCACCGCACCGCCGATGGCGTTGCTGCCGTACAGGGCCGAGGCCGGTCCCCGGAGGATCTCCACGCGCTTGACGATCTCCGGGTCCACGTAGTTGCGGTGGGTCTGTGCGTAGGGGCCGTAGAAGAAGCTGCTGGGCACCTCGACACCGTCCACCTGGGTCAGCACGCGGTCACCGTCGATGCCGCGGATGTTGTAGCCGGTGATGCCGGCACGCTGGCCGGCGCCGCTTACCGAGACGCCGGGCTCGCCACGCACCAGGTCCTTGATGTTGTTGACGTTGCGGCGGTCCAGTTGCTCGCGGCTGGCCACGCTGACGCTGGCGGGGACTTCGCTGGCAAGCTGTTCCTGGCGGGTGGCGGTGACAGCCAGGGGCTGCAGCTCCATGGCCAGGCCCGGGGTGACGGCCTTGAGCAACACCACGCTGCGTTCGCCCACCAGCTTGTAGTCCAGCCCGGTGCCGCTGAGCAGGCGTTTCAGGGCCTGCTCGGCCGGCAGCCGGCCGCTGACGCCCGGGGACTGGATGCCGCTGGCCAGGTCTGCCGAAAGCCCCACCTGCCAGCCGCTGGTGGCGCTGAAGGCGTTGAGCGCATCCACCAGCGGCTGGCGGGCAATGGTGAAGCTGTAGCCGCCCTGGCTGGCCAGTTGGCCGGTGGCCTGGGGCGCGGTGCCTTGGGCGCTGGCGGGGGCACTGCCCATGGCGATGGACAGGGCCAGCAGTGACAGGCTGGCGGGGCGGGCGAGGCGACGCAGGGCAGGGGAGGTGGAACGCGTGGTCATGGGTTCGGCTCTCTTCGGTCCGTCTGATGATACGCATCTAATGCGAATCAGTTGCATTGGCATCTGACCAGACGAACTTCCCGCCGCAATCGCGTAAAAAAACTTTCAGCCGGTGCTGACGCAGAGCTGCTGCGTGCCTGGAACCGGCCTGGGCGACTTCCCGGAAAAGGCAGCCGCGCCGTTGGCGCATCGAGGATCAATCCGCTCCCACCGGGTGCTGCCAGGTAGGTTGGGGCATTCCCTGCATGGCCGCCAGGTACGGGGCATCGATGCGGTTCGCCGGGCTCACCGCATCCTACGGGCTTCACACAAAGGGCAGCGCGCCATTGGCTCGGCGCGGGGTGGATGGCGCTTTTTCTA
>NZ_LYSP01000039.1:0-61451 GCF_001728945.1 Pseudomonas sp. ENNP23 | reverse complement strand
AGGATTCCCGGGCTGAAGCTCGGGCTACGGGTGGGAGCCCCCTTATGCCGGTGGTGCAGGCCGGGGCTGGCGTAGCCCGGACTTCAGTCCGGGGCGATGCACAAAGGCCGGGGTCACTCCCAACCGAGGCGGGCGAGCTTCCAGTCGCCGTCGTCGCGCCACCATTCGAGCTTCACGGCGTATTGGCGGGCGGCGTCGGGGATGAGGCCTTCGGCGCCGGTGAGGGCGATGCGGGCGTCGGTGTGGCCCTTCTCGCGGTAGGTGGGGTCGAGGCGGCTGTCCTGGCTCAGGGCGATGATCGAGACGTTCTTGTGGCGCATGAACAGCAGCGCCATGGTGCGCCGTGCCCATTCGCGGTCGTTGCCGTCGGCGGTGGCGAACTGCGGGTGCAGCTGCTTCATCACCGCGCCGGTGTCCTTCGCTTCCAGGTTGGCCTGCAGGGCCTTGACCGCTGCCTCCAGCTCGGCGGCCGGGTCTTCGCGGCCGCAGCCGGTGAGCAGGGCCAGGAACAGTACGATCGGTAGGGTGAACAGCCTCGCTGACATATTCGAACTCCATTTCCCTCGTTTATGATGCCGGGCACATTAGGCGGCGGATGTCCCGGGGGGCATTGGCCTAGAGCACAGAATCGGAGCCCAGCATGCTGACTTTGTATCCGGAAATTAAGCCCTACGCCCGCCACGAACTGGCTGTGGACGAACCGCATGTGCTCTACATCGACGAGAGCGGCACCCCCGACGGCCTGCCGGTGGTGTTCATCCACGGCGGCCCGGGCGCCGGCTGCGATGCCCTGAGCCGGCGCTTCTTCGACCCGACCCTGTACCGCATCGTCACCTTCGACCAGCGTGGCTGTGGCCGCTCCACCCCCCACGCCAGCCTGGAGAACAACACCACCTGGGACCTGGTCGCCGACCTCGAACGCATCCGCGAGCACCTGGGCATCGACCGTTGGGTGCTGTTCGGCGGCTCCTGGGGCTCCACCCTGTCGCTGGCCTACGCCCAGGCCCACCCGGACCGGGTGCGGGCACTGATCCTGCGCGGCATCTTCCTGTGCCGTCCCCAGGAGCTGAAGTGGTTCTACCAGGAGGGCGCGAGCCGTCTGTTCCCCGACTACTGGGAGGACTACCTGGCACCGATCCCGGCGGACGAGCAGGACGACCTGATCCAGGCCTTCTACAAGCGCCTCATCGGCACCGACCAGATCGCCCAGATGCACGCCGCCAAGGCCTGGTCCACCTGGGAAGGCCGCACCGCCACCCTGCGCCCCAGCGCCTCGGTGGTGGAGCGCTTCAGTGAGCCGATGCGTGCGCTGTCCATCGCCCGTATCGAGTGCCACTACTTCGTCAACAACGCCTTCCTCGAACCCAACCAGCTGCTGCGCGACATGCCGCGCATCGCCCACCTGCCGGGGGTGATCGTGCACGGTCGCTACGATGCCATCTGCCCTCTGGAGAACGCCTGGGAACTGCACAAGGCCTGGCCCAACAGCGAGCTGCAGATCGTCCGCGACGCCGGCCATGCTGCCTCCGAAGCAGGCATCACCGATGCCCTGTTGCGCGCCACCGACAGCATCGCCCGCCGCCTGCTGGACATGCCGCCGGAAGAGGAAGCCTGATGAAGGCGTTGCTGCAACGGGTCTCTGCCGCCCGGGTGGACGTCGCCGGGGAGACCGTCGGCGCCATCGACCGCGGCCTGCTGGTGCTGGTGGGCGTCGAGCCCCAGGACACCGAAGCCAGCGCCGACAAGCTGCTGCACAAACTGCTCAACTACCGCGTGTTCAGCGATGCCGAGGGGAAGATGAACCTCTCTCTCGGGGCCGTGGAGGGCGGCCTGCTGCTGGTCTCGCAGTTCACCCTGGCCGCCGACACCCGCAGCGGCCTGCGCCCGAGCTTTTCCAGCGCCGCGCCGCCGGCCCAGGGCGAGCGCCTGTTCGACTACCTGGTGGCGCGGGCCCGGGCCCAGCACGGTCAGGTCGCCACCGGGCGCTTCGGCGCCGACATGCAGGTGCACCTGGTCAACGACGGACCGGTCACCTTCCTGCTGGAAAGCTGAACCTGCCTCGCGCCGCGCCGCCTGTCCGGTAGTGGCGTGCTGGCGACTTTGCGCTGACTCGCCATCCACGGTCCGGGCGGTTAGGATTTCGCGCCATGCCCGCCGGGTCCGTGGGCGCCGCTTCACACAATAATGATCTGCCCTGTCAGGAGTAAGAATGAAGAAGCTTCTCGCATCCCTGTTGCTCTCCGCCTGTGCTTTCACCAGCCTGGCCCACGCTGGCGTCGTCGATGACGCGGTCAAGCGCGGCACCCTGCGGGTCGGCATGGACCCGACCTACATGCCCTTCGAAATGACCAACAAGCGCGGCGAGATCGTCGGTTTCGAAGTGGACCTGCTCAAGGCCATGTCCAAGGCCATGGGCGTGAAGCTGGAGCTGGTGTCCACCAGCTACGACGGCATCATTCCGGCGCTGATGACTGACAAGTTCGACATGATCGGCTCCGGCATGACCCTGACCCAGGAGCGCAACCTGCGCATCAACTTCTCCGAGCCCTTCATCGTGGTTGGCCAGACCCTGCTGATCCGCAAGGACCTGGAAGGCAAGATCAAGTCCTACAAGGACCTCAACGACGGCCAGTACCGCATCACCTCCAAGATCGGCACCACCGGCGAGATGGTCGCCAAGAAGCTGATCGCCAAGGCCCAGTACAACGGCTTCGACAACGAGCAGGAAGCGGTGATGGATGTGGTCAACGGCAAGGCCGATGCCTTCATCTACGACGCCCCTTACAACGTGGTTGCGGTGAACAAGGCCGGCGCCGGCAAGCTGGTGTACCTGGACGAGCCCTTCACCTACGAGCCCCTGGCCTTCGGCCTGAAGAAGGGGGACTACGACAGCATCAACTGGATCAACAACTGGCTGCACCAGATCCAGAAGGACGGCACCTACGATCGCATCCATGCCAAGTGGTTCAAGAACACCGCCTGGCTGAAGGACATGGAATAACGGGACGCGCTCCCCGCTGCATGCGACAGGTCCGGCCCACGAGGCCGGACCTGTCTTTTTCGCCCTCCAGGCATCGCCATGAGCGAGACCCATCGTGACTAGAAAACACCGCCGTACCTGGCCCTGGCACCTGCTGACGGGCCTGATCCTGCTGGTGGTCGCCTACGGCCTCTGGTACTCCACCTCCCTGATCTCCTACGAGTGGCGCTGGAACCGGGTGCCGCAGTATTTCGCCTACCAGGCCGAAGAGGCCCAGCGCGCGGCCGACTACGCGCGGGTCGAGGCCATTGCCGAGGAGGGCGCCTATGCTCGGGTGACCCTGGTCACCGAGGGCGGCGAAGCGCAACAACTGCGAGTGGCCAGGGACAGCCTGCAGGTCAGCCAGGGTGACGACATTTCCGAGGGCGACGTGGTCGGCGTGACCCGCCACTGGGCGGCCGGCCCGTTGCTCTGGGGCCTCTGGACCACCCTGTGGATATCCGTGCTCTCCGGCGCGCTGGGGCTGGTGATCGGACTCTTCACCGGACTCTGCCGGCTGTCGCAGAACCCCACCCTGCGCGACCTCTCCACCGTGTACGTCGAGCTGGTGCGGGGCACCCCGCTGCTGGTGCAGCTCTTCATCTTCTATTTCTTCATCGGCACCGTGCTGAACCTTTCCCGGGAGTTCGCCGGCGTTGCCGCTCTGGCCCTGTTCACCGGGGCCTACGTGGGCGAGATCGTTCGCGCCGGCGTGCAGTCCATCGCCCGTGGGCAGAACGAGGCGGCACGCTCCCTCGGCCTCACGGGTGGCCAGTCGATGCGTTACGTGATCCTGCCCCAGGCGTTCAAACGGGTGCTGCCGCCGTTGGCCGGACAGTTCATCAGCCTGGTTAAGGACACCTCGCTGGTGTCGGTGATCTCCATCACCGAGCTGACCAAGAGCGGGCGCGAGGCGATTACTGCTTCCTTCTCCACGTTCGAGATCTGGTTCTGTGTCGCCGCGCTGTACCTGCTCATCAACCTGCCGCTGTCGCAGATCGCCAACCGACTGGAGAGGAGGCTCGGGAAAAGTGATTGAAGTCCGCAACCTGATGAAAGTCTTCGACGCCCGTGGCCAGGAAGTGCGCGCCGTCGACGATGTGACCACCTCGGTCAAGCGCGGCGAGGTGGTGGTGGTGATCGGCCCGTCCGGGTCCGGCAAGTCCACCTTCCTGCGCTGCCTCAACGGCCTGGAGGAGCTGGACGCGGGCTCGGTGAGCATCGACGGCGTCGACCTGGCCAACCCGAAGACCGATGTGAATGCCTACCGCCGCGAAGTCGGCATGGTGTTCCAGCACTTCAACCTGTTCCCGCACATGACGGTGCTGGAGAACCTGTGCCTGGCGCAGAAGGTGGTGCGCAAGCGCGGCAAGGCCGAGCGTGAGGCCAAGGCCCAGGCGCTGCTGGCCAAGGTGGGCATTGCCCAGAAGGCCGGCGAGTACCCCTCGCGTCTGTCCGGCGGCCAGCAGCAGCGCGTGGCCATTGCCCGGGCGCTGTGCATGGAGCCGAAGGTGATGCTGTTCGACGAGCCCACCTCGGCGCTGGACCCGGAGATGGTCGGCGAGGTGCTGGACGTGATGAAGCAACTGGCCCAGGAGGGCATGACCATGGTCTGCGTCACCCATGAGATGGGCTTCGCCCGCGAGGTGGCCGACCGGGTGCTGTTCTTCGACCATGGCAAGTTGCTGGAGGATGCGCCGCCGGCGCAGTTCTTCGACCAGCCCCGGGACCCGCGTGCGCAGGCGTTCCTCAGGCAGGTGCTGTAAGGGAATGGAAAGGGCCGCGATGCGGCCCTTTTTCTTTGATCGTCCAGGGGTGAGCATCGAGAGCTTTGTCGCCAAGCTGGTTACCGAGCTCGGCGGATGTCACCTGTTTCGCCCCGCCGGGCGAGTTTCTTTTTTCAGTCGCCAAAAAAGAAACCAAAAAGGCTCGCCCCTGCATCCGGCCCGACTGCGTCGGGTTCCCTCGCTTCACCGCCGCTCCAGGGGCCCGCGCTGACGGGCCATCCCTGGCCCGGCAGCGCTCTCGCGACATCCATGTCGCTCAACCCCTTTCACTGCGGCTTCGCTCGGCCTTCTGAAGGGGCCGTTTCCCGGCCCCACCATCGAAGCTGAGCAGAGCATTCAGTTGCGCATCAAGCTGGGTTCGAAGGCGTCAATGCAAAGGCGCCGCCGCCTGCAACTCGTTGTCCTCCAGCCAGTCCTGCGCCAGCTCCCTCAGGCGGGCCGCTTCGAAGTGGTGCCAGGCTTCCAGCAGCACCGGGTACTCCATCAGCACGTGGCGGAAGGCACGGGCCGGTTTGCGGCCGGCCAGGGCCTGTTGCAGGGCGGTGTAGGCATGGGGGTGGACGACTTCGTGGAGGAACTCCTCCATCAGCCGCAGCTCGTCGCCGTGGGTGAGGGGTTCCACCAGCAGGAAGCGCTCCGGCTCTTCGCGCAGGAGGGTTTCCAACTGGGGATCGGCATCCTCTTCGGGAATCAGCAGGACCTTGCCGGTGAGCAGGTCCAGGTAGTGGTCCAGGCCCTCGGTGGAGAGGGCGAAGGCCAGTTGGTCGAGGTCGATGGTCAGGGGGCGCATGGCTCGGGCCTCGGCAGGGGAGAAGGCCCGATCCTACGCCCTCCGGCGGGCGGTGTCAGACCCGGAAGCGCCCGACCATCTGTTGCAGTTCGTTGCCCAGGCGCGCCAGCTCCACGCTGGACGCGGCGGTTTGCTCGCTGGCGGCGGCGGTCTGCTCGGAGATGTCGCGCACGTTGAGGACGCTGCGGTTGATCTCCTCGGCCACGGCGCTCTGCTGCTCGGCGGCGGCGGCGATCTGCTGGTTCATCGACTGGATGGACGAGACGGCGCCGGTGATGGAGGTCAGCGAGTCGCCGGCCTCGCGGGCCAGGCGCAGGGTGTCTTCGGTCAGTTCGAGGCTGCTTTCCATCATGCTGGCAGCCTGCTGGCTGCCGTTCTGCAGGGCGGCGATCAGCTCCTGGATTTCTTCGGTGGATTGCTGGGTGCGCTGGGCCAGGCCGCGCACTTCGTCGGCCACCACGGCGAAGCCGCGACCGGCTTCGCCGGCGCGGGCGGCTTCGATGGCGGCGTTGAGGGCCAGCAGGTTGGTCTGGTCGGCGACGGTCTTGATCACGTCCAGCACGCTGCCGATGGTGTCGCTCTCGCGGCGCAACTGCTGCACGGATTCGGTGGAGCGGCCCACTTCGGCGGCAAGGCGGTCCACCTGGCCGAGGGCCTGGCGCACCAGGCGGTCGCCCTGGGCGGCTTCGCGGTCGGCGGAGGCGGCGGCTTCGGATGCCTGCTCGGCGTTGCGTGCCACGTCGTGCACGGTGGCGGCCATTTCATTCATGGCGGTGGCGACCTGGTCGGTCTCGACCTTCTGCGCGTTGACCCCGGCGCTGGTCTGTTCGGTGACGGCGGAGAGTTCCTCGGCAGCGCTGGCGATCTGGGTGACGCCATCGCCGATGCGCCCGATCAGTTGCCGCAGGTTGCCGGCCATGGCCTGCAGGGCACGCTGCAGTTGGCCCAGTTCGTCCTGGCGCTCGGCCTGCAGTTCGGCACGCAGGTCGCCGTCGGCGATGCGCGAGGCGAAGGCCAGCGCCTGGCGCAGTGGGTCGATGATCTGCCGGCTGATGGCCCAGGCGGCAAACACGGCGAGGCTGATGGCCAGCAGGGTGGTGACGAGCAGTTGGCTGCGGGCGCTGGTGGCGTCGCTGCTGCGGGCCTTCACCTGCAGCTCGTAGATCCGGTTGCCCTGGTCGCGCATGGCCTCCGCGTGCTTGCCCATGGTGTCGATGGCGGCGCGGCTGGCCTCGACGCCCTGGCCGAACTGGCGCACGGCGCTGAGGTAGGCATCGAAGGAGGGGCGGGCGCGGGCCAGGTAGTCGGCGAAATCGCCGGTGGCCTGCAGCCTGAGTGCGTCGAGGTCGCGCTGCAGGCGGGCCAGGGCGGCCTGGGCCGGTTGTTCGGATTCCGGAGTCTGCTGGAAGACGAAGCCGCGCACCAGGTAGCGGATGGTCAGCAACTGCTGGTTGAGCCCGGTGATGGCGCGGGTTTCGTCCAGCAGTGCGGGGTTGGTCGGGTCGCGGGCGAGGTCGTCGAAGCGGCGGTTCTGCAGTTCGGCGAACTGGGTGAGCACGGCTTCGGCGGACTTGATCAGTACGGCTCGGGCGGCGTTACGGTCGTCCTGGGCGCGGACCAGGGCGGCGAGGGACTGGCGGTAGGCGGTGATCTCGCTGCGCAATTGGTCCAGTCGGGCGCGGCCCTGAGCGGTGTGGGCGTCGGCCTCCAGGCGGTCGCTGATGGCGAGCATGGCGTCGATCAACTGTTCGATGCTGCGCGCGTGCTGCATGTCGCCGGTGCTGACGAACTGCAGGCGTTGGGCGCGGGCGTCCTTGATGGCGTTTTCCAGTTCGCTGACGGTGACCATCTGGTCGCTGCTGTCGATCATGCGGTCGATGCCGCGGATGCCGTTGAGCATCACGGCGAGGGTGAGGAGCAGAACGAGGCCGAAGCCGAAGGCGAGTTTGCGGCCGACCCGCAGGTCGGCGAGCCGTTGTGTGCACCAGTGGTACATGGTTTCTCCCGGGAATGCGTAAGCCCGACGGTGCGCGGGGCATCGCCGTGGCGGGTGAGGCGTCTGTTGGAGTTGTTGGGGGAGGCGCTACCGAGACGGTGGCCTGTGACGCGGGGGCGGGAGAGTAGCCGGCGCCCCAGGGCGCCGGCAAGAACACGATGGCAGTCTGATATTTCGTCTGATGGCCGGTCCGGGCGGCCTGTTCTCAGACGCGGAAGCGGCTGACCAGGTCCTGCAGGCTGCCGCCCAGGCGCGCCAGTTCTACGCTGGAGGTGGCGGTCTGGTGGCTGGCGGAGGCGGTCTGTTCGGAGATGTCGCGCACGCTGGCGACGCTGCGGTTGATCTCTTCAGCCACGGCGCCCTGCTGCTCGGCGGCAGCGGCGATCTGCTGGTTCATGGCCTGGATGGTGGACACCGATTCGGCAATGGCGCCCAGGCGGCGCCCGGCGCGGCGGGTCAGTTCGACGGTGCTGTCGGTCAGCTCGCGGCTGGTTTCCATCAGGCTGGCGGCGCGTTGGGCACCGCTCTGCAGGCCGGCGATCAGCGCTTCGATCTCCTGGGTCGATTGCTGGGTGCGCTGGGCCAGGCCGCGCACTTCGTCGGCGACCACGGCGAAGCCGCGACCGGCTTCGCCGGCACGGGCGGCTTCGATGGCGGCGTTGAGGGCCAGCAGGTTGGTCTGGTCGGCCACGGTCTTGATCACGTCCAGCACGCTGCCGATGCGCTCGCTCTCCTGCTTGAGGTGGGTGACGGCATCGCTGGAGCGGGTGACCTCGTCGGCCAGGCGGTCCATCTGCTGCACGGCGTCGTTGACGGCCTTCTCGCCTTCGCGGGCCTGGCGGTCGGCGGCGCTGGCGGACTGGGAGGCGTCTTCGGCGTTGCGGGCGACCTCGTGGACGGTGGCGGCCATCTCGTTCATGGCGGTGGCGACCTGGTCGGTCTCGACCTTCTGGGCGTTCACGCCGGCGCTGGTCTGGGTGGTGATGGCGGACAGTTCTTCGGCGGCACTGGCGAGCTGGGTGACGCTGTCGCGGATGCGGCCGATCAGGTCGCGCAGGCTGGCATTCATGCGCTGGATGCTGCCCTGCAACTGGCCCATCTCGTCGCTGCGCTGCACCACCAGGTCGCGGCTGAGGTCGCCGGCGGCGATGCGCTCGGCGGCGTCGAGGGTGTCGCGCAGGGGCTGGGTGATCTGCCGGGTGATGAGAAGGGCGGCGAACAGGCCAAGCACCAGGGCGATGGCCGAGGTCACCAGCAGCATGACGTGGGTCTTGCGGGTTTCGGCTTCGAGCTTGGCGTTCTGCTGTGCATACAGGCGTGCGCTGATTTCCAGCAGGCGCTGGCCCTGTTGGCCCATTGCGTTGAACTGGGCCTCGGCGTTGTCGTTGGCGCGGCGGTAGGCGCTGATGGCGTCGCGGTAGGTCTTGAGGTTGCTGCCGACGCGGGCCAGGTCGGTGTCGTCGCTGCCCAGGTCGGCGGCCAGCTTGGCCTGGTTGCCGAGGGCGGCGTCCACGGCTTGCAGGGCGGCGTCCTGGAAGCTGGGGTCGTTGCTGAAGGTGTAGCCGCGGACCTGGAAGCGGGCCTGCATCACCGAGTGCCGCAAGTCGGCCAGTTCGTGGAACTGGGTGAGGCGGCCGGCGTCATCGAGGGTGATGTCGGCGAGGACGCGCTCGCTGAGGTTGCCGATGGAGGCCATGGCGGCGTCGGCGCTGCTGCCCAGTTGGCTGCGGGCGTCTTCGCGGGTCCGGTAGGCCTGGCCGAGCTGGGTGAAGGCGGCCTGGTAGGCCTGGGTCGCCTGTCGGGCCTGCTCCATGTGTTCGCGGTCGCGGGCGTCGGTGAAGTGCTGTTCGAGCGTGCGGGTGTGGTCGACGATGGCCTGCACGCGGGGGCGTACACGCTCGGCGTTGTTGGCGTCCTGCTTGAGCTGGTAGGCCTGCTGGCTGATCTGCAGGTCCTTGGCCAGTTCGCTGAGGCTGGCCGAGTCCTGAAGTTTCTGGCCTCGATCCAGGGTCTCGTCGATGGCGAGCCAGCCGGTGAGGGTGATGAGCAGGGTGAGCAGCAGGACGAGGCCGAAGCCGATGGCGAGCTTGAGGCTGACACTGAGGTTACTGAACCAGCGTGACATGCTTCTTCTCCTGGCGAACGCGGCAGAGAGGTTGAGGGGGTGGGAGGTTATCGGCGGGTCGCCGTGGCGCTTGAAGGGCGTCCTCAGAACAGGCGGGCGAGCAGGGCGGTGACCGCCGTCTCGACCCGCAGGATGCGTTCGCCCAGTTGCACCGCTTCGAAGCCGGTGGTTTGCAGCTTCTCGACTTCGTAGGGGATCCAGCCGCCTTCGGGGCCGATGGCGAGGGTGACGGGGCCTTCCACGGCACGGGGGCAGTCGGGCCAGGGGCCGGGGTGACCGACCAGAGCACGGGTGCCGGCGGCAAGGGCGGGCAGGCGGTCTTCGACGAAGGGTTTGAAGCGTTTCTCGATGACCACCTCGGGGAGCACCGTGTCGCGGCCCTGTTCCAGGCCCAGGATCAGTTGCTCGCGGATGGCGGCGGGTTCGAGGAAGGGGGTCTGCCAGAAGCTCTTCTCGACTCGGTAGCTGTTGAGCAGTACCAGGCGCGGGACGCCCATGGTGGCGACGGTCTGCAGCACGCGGCGGAGCATCTTCGGGCGTGGCAGGGCCAGCAGCAGGGTCAGCGGCAGCTTGGCCGGCGGCGGCTGGTCGAGGCTCACCTGCAGTTCGGCGTGGTCGGCCTCAAGGACGGTGAGCCGGCCTTCGCCCATGGCGCCGCCGAGCAGGCCGACCCGCAGGCTGTCGCCGGCTTCGGCGCGGTGCACGTCGTGCAGGTGCTTGAGTCGGCGGCCACGCAGGAGTGCGTGGCCGGGGGCGACGAAGTCGCCCTCTTCCAGCAGCAGGAGGTTCACGGGCGGGTGGCGGGCGGCTGGTCTTCGGGCTCGCTTTCCGGCGTGTCGTTGCGCCGGCGCACCAGGCCGCCACAGAACACGCCGACCTCGAACAGCAGCCACATGGGTACGGCCAGGAGGGTCTGGGAGAAGATGTCCGGCGGGGTGAGGATCATGCCGACCACGAAGCAGCCGATGATCACGTACGGGCGGATCTTCTTCAGGTAGGCGACGTCGACCACGCCGATCCAGATCAGCAGCACCACCGCGACGGGGATCTCGAAGGCGACGCCGAAGGCGAAGAACAGCGTCATGACGAAGTCGAGGTAGCTGGCGATGTCCGTCATCATCGACACCCCTTCGGGGGTGACACTGGCGAAGAAGTGGAAGATCAGTGGGAACACCAGGAAGTAGGCGAAGGCCATCCCGGAGTAGAACAGCACGATGCTGGACACCAGCAAGGGCATGGCCACGCGCTTCTCGTGCTTGTACAGGCCGGGGGCGATGAAGCCCCAGATCTGGTGCAGGATCACCGGCATGGCGAGGAACAGCGCCACCACCATGGTCAGCTTGAACGGGGTGAGGAACGGCGAGGCCACGTCGGTGGCGATCATCGTCGCGCCTTCCGGCAGGTACTGGCGCAGCGGCGCGGAGACGAGGGTGTAGATCTGCTGGGCGAAGTAGAACAGCCCGGCAAAGATCAGGAACACTGCGGCAACACAACGCAGCAGGCGGGTGCGCAGTTCGGCGAGGTGCGAGACCAGGGGCATCTCCTGGTCGTATTCCGGCTTCTGGTCGCTCATAGGGTGCGGGGCGGCTGTTGCGGTTCGGCGGTCGGGGCAGCCAGCGGTGTCGCCACCGGGGTGGCGACCGGTGCGGCAGGTGCTGGGCTGGACACCGGCTTGGCAACCGGCGGCGGGGTGCCGCTGCTGGCAGCCGGCGCGGGTGTCGGAGCCGGCTGCGGTGCGGCAGGGGTGGGCGGGGCCTCGTTGGCCTCGTCACTCGGCGTCGGGTCGGCCAGCAGGTTCTCCAGGCTCGGGGGCACGATGCTTTCCTTGATTTGCCGTTCCATTGCCATGATCTGCTCGTTGTGCAGTTGGCGACGGATTTCGTCGGCGCCGATCTCGCGCTCCACTTCCTGCT
Source organism: Pseudomonas sp. ENNP23 (assembly GCF_001728945.1). Classification (NCBI taxonomy): domain Bacteria; kingdom Pseudomonadati; phylum Pseudomonadota; class Gammaproteobacteria; order Pseudomonadales; family Pseudomonadaceae; genus Pseudomonas; species Pseudomonas sp. ENNP23. Next base: position 49,821 of record NZ_LYSP01000039.1, on the reverse strand, counting down.
TGATGGCGTTGAAGCTGCGTTTCAGGCGGCCGATCCACAGGCCAGCCGTGCGGGCAGCCCCGGGCAGGCGCTCGGGGCCGAGCACCAGCAGGGCCACGAGGCCGATCAGCAGCAATTCACCAAAGCTGATGCCGAACATGGCGCATCAGTCCTTGCGCACAGTCGGCTCTTCGACCTTGTGTGCCTGGCCGTCGATGGTGTGCGGCTGGTTCAGCGGGGCGGCCGGTTGTTGGGGCGCGGGCTGCTGGGGCTGCTCGGCCTTCTGCTCCTCTTCGGTGTTCATGGCCTTGCGGAAGCCCTTGATGGCTTCGCCGACGTCGGAGCCGAGATTCTTCAGGCGCTTGGTGCCGAAGACCAGGACGACGACGATCAGAATGACCACCCAGTGTTTCCAGTCGAAAATACCCATGGTTTGCTCCTGCGTATCGATTCGTTAGGCGGAAGGCTGGCGGGCGGCTTTTTCAGCGTGCCCGGACAGGCCGAAGCGACGTTCCAGTTCGTCCAGTACGGCCTGGGGATGCTGGCCGAGGGCGGCGAGCATGACCAGGCTGTGGAACCAGAGGTCGGCAGTTTCGTAGATCAGGTCGCTGCAGTCGCCGCTGGTAGCGGCATCCTTGGCGGCCAGGATGGTTTCAACCGATTCCTCGCCCACCTTCTCGAGGATCTTGTTCAGCCCCTTGTGGTACAGGCTGGCCACGTAGGAGGAGTCGGCCGGCGCATTCTTGCGGGCTTCGATCACCTCGGCGAGGCGGGAAAGGGTGTCACTCATGTGCATGTCCTGCGTGGTAGATCGCGTCGGGGTCCTTGATGACCGCGTCGACGGTCTTCCAGCCGCCGTTCTCGTAGACGCGGTAGAAGCAGCTTTCGCGGCCGGTGTGGCAGGCGATGCCGCCGATCTGCTCGACCATCAGCACGATGACGTCGGCGTCGCAGTCCAGGCGCAACTCGTGGAGCTTCTGCACATGGCCGGATTCCTCACCCTTGCGCCAGAGTTTGCCGCGCGAGCGTGACCAGTAGATGGCACGGTTCTCGGCGACGGTCAGGGCCAGGGATTCGCGGTTCATCCAGGCCATCATCAGGATACGTCCGGTCTTGTGGTCCTGGGCAATGGCCGGGACCAGGCCGTCGGCGTTCCAGTGGATGTCTTCCAGCCAGTCGTTCATGTCGGTTTCCACGAGCAGGCCGGGGGCGGGCCCGGCCGGGGGCAGTAGTGTGCCAGCGCTGGCGCGGCCTTGGCTATCGGCGAAGTACGAGATACAGACCACTGGCCAGCATCAGCCAGGCCGGCCAGGCGGCGAGGTGCTGCTCCAGGCCGGCACTGGCCGCGCCCACCAGCAGGGCGGCGCCGATCAGGCGCGGGGCGAGGCCGTCGCTGGCGCGGCGCCAGGGCGGTGGCGGGTCGCTGGCGTGGGGCTGGCTCATGCGCTCCAGCAGGTCGCGGGTCATGCCGGCCAGGTGCGGCACCTGCTCGACCTGGGCCTGCAGGTTGGACAGCAGGCTCTTGGGGCTGACGCGCTCGCGCATCCAGCGTTCCAGGTAGGGCTGGGCGGTGCTCCAGAGATCGAGGTCGGGGTAGAGCTGGCGGCCGAGGCCTTCGATGTTGAGCAGGGTCTTCTGCAGCAGCACCAGTTGCGGTTGCACTTCCATGTTGAAGCGGCGCGCGGTCTGGAACAGGCGCAGCAGCAGTTGGCCGAAGGAGATGTCCTTGAGCGGCTTCTCGAAGATGGGTTCGCAGACGGTGCGGATGGCCGCTTCGAAGTCGTTCACCCGGGTTTCCGCCGGGACCCAGCCGGAGTCGATGTGCAACTGGGCGACGCGGCGGTAGTCGCGCTTGAAGAAGGCGATGAGGTTGCGCGCGAGGTAGTCCTGGTCCTCGGGGGTGAGGCTGCCGATGATGCCGCAGTCGATGGCGATGTACTGCGGGTTCCAGGGCTGGCGGGTGCTGACGAAGATGTTGCCGGGGTGCATGTCGGCGTGGAAGAAGCTGTCGCGGAACACCTGGGTGAAGAAGATCTCCACGCCACGTTCGGCCAGCAGCTTGAGGTCGGTGCGCTGGTCGGCGAGGGTGGCCAGGTCGGTGACCGGGACGCCGTAGATGCGCTCCATCACCAGCACCTTGGGGCGGCACCAGTCCCAGTAGACCTGGGGCACGTAGAGCAGCGGCGAGCCTTCGAAGTTGCGCCGAAGCTGGCTGGCGTTGGCCGCTTCGCGCAGCAGGTCGAGTTCGTCGTAGATGGTCTTCTCGTAGTCGCTGACCACTTCCACCGGGCGCAGGCGGCGGGCATCGCTGGAGAGGCGTTCGGCCAGGCGGGCGATGAGGAACAGCCAGGCGAGGTCCTGGCGGATCACCGGCTTGAGGCCGGGGCGCACCACCTTGACCACCACGTCTTCGCCGCTCTTCAGGCGCGCGGCGTGGACCTGGGCCACGGAGGCGGAGGCCAGCGGGGCGACGTCGAAGCGGGTGAAGACGTCGCTGATGCGGGCACCCAGCTGCTCTTCGATCAGGCGCACGGCCTGTTCGGGGTCGAAGGGGGGGACCTGGTCCTGCAGGCGTGCCAGCTCGTCGGCGATGTCCGGCGGCAGCAGGTCGCGGCGGGTGGAGAGCAACTGGCCGAACTTGATGAAGATCGGCCCGAGGCCTTCGAGGGCCAGGCGCAGGCGCTCGCCACGGGTCAGCTGCAGGTCGCGCCGGGGGAACCAGCGCCAGGGCAGCAGGCAGCCGAGCATGCGCAGCCACCAGGGCAGCGGGAGGTCGAGTATCAGGTCGTCGAGGCGGTAGCGGATGACCACGCTCTGGATGCGCAACAGGCGGCGGACGGCGAGCAGCTTCATGCGTCTGGGGGGCTTTTCCGGGTCAGGCGACCGATGCGGGCTTCGAGACGGTCGAGATCGATCTTGAGACGGTCCAGTTCGGCGAAGCGGGCTTCCGCTTCACGCTGGCCCACCAGGGTGCGGGATTCCTCGGCGAGGTAGTCGGCGAGGTTCTGGCGCAGGCTGTCCAGGCTCTGCCCGGCCCAGCCGGCGCGGCTGCGCAGGTGGCCGGCGAGCAGTTGGGTGCCCACCGGGCCGAGCCAGCGGGAGACTTCGTATTCCCAGTCCAGCTCCAGGTCCTGCAGCACCGAGGCCAACTCCATGAGCGCTGCGCTGTCACCTTCCAGCTCCACCTCGGGGCGGTGCAGGACGGCGGTCTTCTCCTTGCTCAGGGCCAGGCGCAGCAGGCTCGCGGCGGGGGCGCGCAGGGTGCAGTCGGCCGGTGCGGCCCAGTGGGCGGCGAGTACCAGGCCGTCGCCACCGGGCAGCAGGTAAAGCTCCAGTGCGGGGCCCTGGCAGTCGATGCGGATCACCTTGCCTTCCAGTCGGGACAGCCGGGGCAGGGCGGTGGCGTCGAGGCGCAGGACCCGGTTGAGGCCGTGTTCGGCGCCGGCCAGCAGGGCCTGGGTGAGCATCAGGGCTTGATGCCGCGATGCAGGGCGACGATGCCGCCGGTCATGTTGTGGAAGGTGGTCCGCTCGAACCCGGCCTCCACCATCATGGCCTTGAGGGTTTCCTGGTCGGGGTGCATGCGGATCGATTCGGCCAGGTAGCGGTAGCTCTCGGCGTCGTTGGTGATCAGCTTGCCCATCAGCGGCAGCAGGGTGAAGGAGTAGGCGTCGTAGGCCTTGCTCAGCAGGTTGCTGGTGGGCTTGGAGAACTCCAGCACCAGCAGGCGGCCACCGGGCTTGAGCACGCGCAGCATGGAGCGCAGGGCGGCGTCCTTGTGGGTGACGTTGCGCAGGCCGAAGGCGATGGTGACGACGTCGAAGTGGTTGTCGGGGAAGGGCAGCTTCTCGGCATCGGCCTGGACGAAGCTGACGTTGCCGGCGACGCCGCTGTCCAGCAGCTTGTCGCGGCCGACCTGGAGCATGGAGGCGTTGATGTCGGCGAGGACCACTTCACCGGTGGGGCCGACCAGGCGGGAGAACTGGCGGGTGAGGTCGCCGGTGCCGCCGGCGATGTCCAGCACGCGGTTGCCCGGGCGCACGCCGGACAGCTCGATGGTGAAGCGCTTCCACAGCCGGTGGACGCCGCCGGACATCAGGTCGTTCATCAGGTCGTACTTGGCGGCCACCGAGTGGAACACTTCGGCGACCTTGGCGGCCTTCTGGCTCTCCGGCACGTTCTGATAGCCGAAATGGGTGGTGGGTTCGGCGTCGTGGCCTTTGCGCGGTTCGTTCATGTCGCTGCCCCGGAATAGAATTGGCGGCCATTCTAGGCTTGTCGGCCTGGTTTGTCTTGGGCTGCGCCCGACGCCTGGAGTGGCCTGTTATAGTCGCGCGACCTTAAGTCGCAGTCCGGAGACACCCATGGCACGCATCCACGTCGAACGTTCCCACCAGCTCGGAAAAGCCGCCGTGCGGGAGAAGGCCGAGCAGCTCGCCGAGCGCCTGGCGCGTGAGTACGACGTGCGTTACCAGTGGCGCGGCGACACCCTGGAGTTCAGCCGTAGCGGGGCTGATGGGCGCATCGAGGTCAGCGACGACAGGGTCAATGTCGAGGTGAAGCTGGGCCTGCTGCTGTCGGCCATGGGCGGCAGCGTGAAGCGCGAGATCGAGAAGGCGCTGGACGAGTACCTGGCCTGACGGCGGTTGCACCCGTCCTGCGGCTAGTATGCGGTTTCTAAATTTCCTGGCTAACGTGCACCCCAAGCCCCGATTCCGGGCAAGTCCCCCCACAATTCGCGTGAGGTGCATCATGGCCAAGGCAGCCACCGCCAAGAAGAAAGTCGAAGTAGAGAAGACCCCCGTTCTTTCCGACGTACGCCTCTATGCCAGGAAGATCTGGCTGGCAGGCCTGGGCGCCTACGCCAAGGCTGGCCAGGAAGGCGTCGACTACCTGCGTGAACTGGTCAAGGCCGGCGAAGGGGTCGAGAAGCGCAGCCGCAAGAGCGTCGATGCCGGCGTCGAGGCGGCCAACAGCCAGCTCGACTCGGTCAAGGGCAGCGTGCTCGAGAGCGTGGCGGGCGTGAAGGAAAAGGTCGAGGTCCAGATCGATCGCATCGAGAAAGCATTCGACAACCGTGTGGCAGTGGCCCTCAATCGCCTCGGGATTCCCTCCCGCCAGGACGTTGAGGCACTCTCTGCTAAGCTCGACGAGTTGAGCGCATTGCTCGAACACGTCGCGCGAACCAAATAAGGAGAGCAGGATGGCTGGTAAGAAGAAAACCGCAAAAGAAACCAACTCCTGGATCGGCGAGATCGAGAAATACTCGCGCCAGATCTGGCTGGCGGGCCTCGGGGCCTATTCCAAGATCAGCAACGACGGCACCAAGCTGTTCGACACTCTGGTCAAGGATGGCGAGAAGGCCGAGAAGCAGGCCAAGACCGAAGTCGACAAGCAGGTCGATGCCGTCAAGTCCCGTGTCGGTTCGCGCGTGGATTCGGCCAAGTCCCGGGTCGATGAAGTGAAGGACAAGGCGCTCGGCAAGTGGAACGAGCTGGAAGAGGCCTTCGACAAGCGTCTCAACAGCGCCATCTCCCGCCTGGGCGTGCCCAGCCGCAACGAAGTGAAGGAGCTGCACGGCAAGGTCGAGGCCCTGACCAAGCAGATCGAGAAGCTGACCGGTGTTTCCGCCAAGGCGGTCAAGCCGGCAGCCAAGCCCGCCGCCAAGGCAGCCCCGGCAAAGGCTGCTGCAGCCAAGCCGGCCGCTAAGCCTGCTGCGAAACCGGCGGCCAAGTCTGCCGCCAAGGCTGCTCCGGCGAAAGCCGCCGCATCCAAGCCGGCCGCGAAACCCGCGGCTGCGAAGCCCGCCGCCAAGCCGGCTGCTGTGAAACCTGCAGCCAAGCCTGCTGCTGCGAAACCGGCTGCGAAGAAGGCACCGGCCAAGAAGCCGGCTCCGGCAAAAGCGGCGTCTCCGGTCCCGGCTGCTGCACCCGCTGCTCCGGCAGCACCGGCTCCGGCTGCTGCAGAGGCATCGAGTGCAGCAACATCCCAGGCCTGATCACCCCAGGTCACTTGAACGCCCGGCTCGTGCCGGGCGTTCTCGTTTCAGGCTTCCAGGTAGCGACGGGCGAGGCCTTCGACCGCCATCCGCGCCTCCGGGCGCAGGTGGGGTGCCACCAGCATCATGATCTGGAAAACAACCAGTTGGCTCTCGCCGGCGCCGTTGCCGAGGATGCGCTGGTAGTCCAGAGAGAACAGCAGGGTGAGGGTGATCTGCTCCACCAGTTGCCCCAGGGCGGGGGTGTCGCTCACCAGTTGGTCGTCGGCCTTCAGGCGGGCCAGCAAGGCGGCCAGTGTTCGCTTGAGAGCGTTCAGCCAGTGGCGCATGCCGCGTGCGAGCCTGGGCAGGCGCCCGGCGAGGTTGGACAGGTCCTGGAAGAGGAAGCGGTAGCGCGCCACCCGTTCGACGATCAGGTGCAGGAACAGCCAGTAGTCCTCCACGTCCAGCCGGGCGCCATCCGGCGGGTCGAGCAGGGGCTCGGTCTCGGCCTGGAAGCGCTCCAGCAACGCCATCACCAGCGGCTCTTTGCCGTGGAAGTGGTAGTAGAGGTTGCCGGGGCTGATGCCCAGCTCGGTGGCGATTTCCAGGGTGGTGACGTTGGGTTCGCCCTCCTGGTTGAACAGCGCCAGGGCGCATTCGAGTATGCGGTCGCGGGTTTTCATCCTGCCTTCTTGTTCTGTTCTGCCGGACCCGCCCACCGGGCCCGGCGACTTCCTGTTCAGCGTACGTGCACGTAGGTGCCGGGCGAGGCCTCCATCGGCGGGTAGTCCGGGTTCCCCAGTGCCACCTGGGTTTCCCGCTGCTCGCCCGAACGAGCCTGGACCCACTCCAGCCATTTCGGCCACCAGCTGCCGGCGACGCTCTCTGCGTCGTAGTACCAGGCGCGATGGTCGGAACTGAGGGTGGGGTTCTCCAGGTGGGTGGCCTTGGGGTTGCCGGGTGGGTTGAGGATGCTCTGGATGTGGCCGCTGTTGGAGAGCACGAAGCGGCTCTCACCCCCCAGCAGCATTGTGGAGCGATAGACCGACTCCCACGGGGTGATGTGGTCGTTGATGCCGGCCACGCTGAAGCTGTCGACGGTGACTTTTTTCAGGTCGATCGGCGTGCCGCACACTTCCAGCGCGCCGGGGCGGGTCAGCGGGTTGTGCTTGAACAGGTCGAGCATGTCGCCGTGCATGGCGGCCGGCAGCCGGGTGTTGTCGTTGTTCCAGTAGAGGATGTCGAAGGCCGGTGGCTGGCGACCCAGCAGGTAGTTGTTGATGAAGTAGTTCCACACCAGGTCGTTGGGGCGCATCCAGGCGAAGATCTTCGACATGTCGCGGCCATCCAGCACGCCGGCCTGGTAGGAGCGGCGCTTGGCGGCTTCAAGGGTTTGCTCGTCGGCGAACAGCGCGGCCGGCGTTTCCACTTGAGAGTCCAGCAGGCTGACCAGGTAGGTGGCGCTGCTGATCTTGCGCAACTGCCGTTTGGCTTGCAGGTGGCCTTGCAGGGCGGCGATGGTCAGGCCGCCGGCGCAGGCGCCGACCAGGTTGAGGTCTTTGCTGCCGGTGATGGCGCGGCACACATCGGTGGCTTCCTCCAGGGTCTGCACGTAGCTGGACAGGCCCCACTCGCGATGACGTGCGTCGGGGTTGCGCCAGCTGATGGCGAACACCTGCAGGCCGTTCTTAAGGGCGTACTGGACGAAGCTCTTCTCCGGCGTCAGGTCGAAGATGTAGAACTTGTTGATCTGCGGGGGAACGATCACCAGGGGCTTGAGGTACTGCTTCTCGCTCATCGGCTTGTACTGGATCAGTTCCAGCATTTCGTTGCGGAACACCACTGAACCCGGGGTGGTGGCCAGGTTCCGCCCGACTTCGAAAGCATGTTTGCTGACCTGGCTGGGCATGGCGTTGTTGTGCAGCAGGTCGTCGAACAGGTGGCGCGCACCGTTTATCAGGCTGAGGCCGCCGGTGTTGAAGAGTTCCTTCACCGCCAGCGGGTTGAGCAGGCTGTTGGACGGGGCCATGGCATCACTGAGCAGCGACAGCACGAAGCGCGCTCGGGTGCGGTCGTCCGGAGACAGCTCGCTGTCGTCGATCCATTCCATCAGGTGCTGCTGCCAGGCCAGGTAGGCCTGGAGTCCGCGCCGGTAGAAGGGGTTGAGCTGCCAGGACGGGTCGGCGAAGCGGGCGTCCTGCGGGTTGGGGGTGTAGGGCGTGTCTCCCAGCAGCACCCGCCCGAGCTTGCCGCCCAGTTTGAGCAGGTGGCGGGCGCTGTGCACCGGGCGCTTGGCACTGTGCACGGCCAGGGTGCGGACGGTCGAGGCGAGATCCTTGCCTCGGAGGCCGACAATGGCGTTCTGCACGTTCATGAGGTTAGCGGGGACCGGCAAGGCGCCCGAGTCCTTTTTCTCTCGCATGGGGGCAACACTCCGTAATCAGTCCATCGTCATGGAGGGTCAGCAAGGCTCGTACCACGAGCACGACAGGTGCATTCCAGACCAGTTCCCGGGAAATTCAAGTTTGGGCGGGCTGCACCGTGCCGGCGCTCGGGTAGGAAAGGGCCCCGTCCTGGGGCACGATTCGGCTCAGGGTGTGCGGGGCAGCAGCGGCTTGGGGTGCATGACTGCCCGCCGCCGTTCCTGTGCCAGGAATTTCATGATGATCGGCGCAACTGTTTCCGCGCGCGTCACCAGGAACAGGTGACCATCGTCGATCACGTGCAGTTCCGCATTGGGAATACGCCAGGCCAGCAGGCGCATGTTCACCAGCGGAATGATCGGGTCGTCATCGCCGGCCAGCACCAGGGTGGGTTGGCGGATGCGGTGCAGCCAGTGGATGCTGGTCCAGCCGAGGCCGGCGAACAGTTGCCAGTAGTAGCCGAGCTTGCCGGAGGAGCGCACCTTGCTCGCGTGGGCCATGGCCAGGCCGGGGTCGCGGCGGAAGGCGCCGCCGTAGATATCGGGGGCGATGTGCACGCCATAGGACGGCTGGATGTAGCGACGCGGGCTGGCCATGCGCATCAGCACCTTGGGCTTGCCGGGCACCATCACTGCGCCGGCGGAGGTGGCGGCGAGGATCAGTTTCTTGCAGCGCTCGGGGTAGTCATGGGCGAACTGTTGGGCAAGCGCGCCCCCCCAGGACACGCCGATGGCGTTGACCTGGCCGTAGTCGAGGTAGTCCAGCATCCGCGCGGCCAGCTTGGCCAGGCCGGGGAAGCGGTAGGGCGTGCTGGGGGTGGAGGAACCGCCGACGCCGGGGACGTCGAAGGCGATCACTTCCTGGTCCGGGTCCAGCGCCTGGACGAAGGGGAACACCAGTTCGAGGTTGGCGCCGATGCCGTTGAAGATCAGCAGTGGTGTCAGGTGATCGCCGCCCGGACGGACGGCGGTGCGGATGGTCTGGCCATCGAGGTTGATGGTGCGGAAGACGAAAGGTTGCGGCATGCGCGAGCCCCTATGGGTGGATACGGCGTGCGGCGCCGGCAGGGGCTCCGCCTGGACTGCCGGGGATTAGCCGGCTCAGGCCGCCGCCCATTCGGGCGGCGAGCCGGTTCGGCACGTCCGGGTGCCGGGGCGACGATGCGCGCAGGGCGCGATCAGCGCTCGTGGACATAGGTTCCCGGGGACGCTTCGCCGGCCGGGTAGGCCTTGTTGCCAAGGATCGGCGTGGCTTTCTTCAGCTTGCCCGAGCGCTCGGCCAGCCAGGTCTGCCAGTGCAGCCACCAGGAATCGGCGTGCTTGGTGGCGTTCTCCTGCCAGGCCTTCGGGTCGGCGGGCATGTCGCTGCCGGTGGAGAAGCGCGCCTTGGGGTTGCCGGGCGGGTTGAGGATGCTCTGGATGTGACCGCTGTTGGACAGCACGAATTCGCACTTGCCACCCAGCAGGCGGGCCGAGCGATAGCAGGCTTCCCAGGGGGTGATGTGGTCGGTGGTGCCGGCTACGCAGAAGAAGTCGCAGGTGACTTTCTTCAGGTCGATCGGGGTGCCGCAGACTTCCAGCGCGTCGGGCCGGGTCAGGGGGTTGGTCTTGAACATCTCCACCAGCTCGCCGTGGAAGGCGGCGGGCAGGCGCGTGGTGTCGTTGTTCCAGTAGAGGATGTCGAACACCGGCGGCTCGTTGCCCAGCAGGTAGTTGTTCACCCAGTAGTTCCAGATCAGGTCGTTGGGCCGCATCCAGGCGAACACCTTGGCCATGTCCTTGCCTTCGAGCACGCCCGACTGGTACGAGCGGCGCTTGGCGGCTTCGAGGGTCTGCTCGTCGGCGAACAGCGCGACCTGGGTGTCGAGGTTGAAGTCCAGCACACTCACCAGCTGGGTGAAGGCGTGCACCTTCTGCTCGCCGATGGCCTGGTAGTGACCCAGCAGGGCGACGGTGGTGATGCCGCCGGAGCAGGCGCCGAGCATGTTGAGGTCCTTGGCGCCGGTGATCTTCAGCACCACCTCGATGGTTTCCTTGAGAGCCTCGATGTAGGTCGACAGGCCCCATTCACGCTGGGCCTTGGTGGGGTTGCGCCAACTGACGATGAAGGTCTGCACGCCGCTGCGCAGGCAGAAGCGCGCGAGGCTTTTCTCCGGGGAGAGGTCGAAGACGTAGAACTTGTTGATCTGCGGCGGTACCACCAGCAACGGGCGCTCATGCACCTGCTCGGTGATGGGCTTGTACTGGATCAGCTCCAGCACGTCGTTGCGGAACACCACGGCGCCTTCGGTGGTGGCGAGGTTCTTGCCGACCTCGAAGGCCTCCATGTTCACCTGGCTCGGCATACCGCCGTTGTTCACCAGGTCCTTGGCCAGGTGGGAGAGACCGTCGAGCAGGCTCTTGCCGCCGGTCTCGAAGAAGCGCTTGACCGCCGCCGGGTTGGCCATGGTGTTGCTGGGAGCCATGGCCTCGGTCATCAGGTTGATCACGAAGTGACCGCGGCTGGTATCGGACTCGGACAGGTTGCTGTGTTCGATCCACTGGTGCAGTTCCTTGCGCCAGGCGAGGTAGGTCTGCAGGTAGCGGCGATAGAGGGGGTTCTGGCTCCAGGCCGGATCGTTGAAGCGGCGATCGTCCGCTTCGGGGTGCAGGTCGGAGGAACCGAGCAGCACGTTCTTCAGTTCGACGCCGAAACGGGCGACATGCTTGGCACTGTGGAAGGGCTGCCTGACGGCCTGCAGCATGACCATGCGTGCGGAGGTCAGCAGATCTTTCCCACGGATGCCGATCACCGGGTTCAGGCCCAGGGTGTTCTCCGAGGCTTGTCGCTGCAGGTCTTCGTTGTTCTTGTTGCTCATCTACGACGCTCCATTGTCCTGAGACGGATACCGGCGAACTGCTGTGCGGGACAGTTAAGCGTGGCCTGGTACTGCTCGGGTTACCGGGGGTGCGAAGAGAACTTCGCCTGTTTCTGTGAACCTTCGGTTGCCAAATGCATGGAACCTGCCAGTTCTGGTTACCCGAGTTTAGGTGAATGCGCAAGCTGGCCCTGGGGCTGGCGTGCGGCGAAGAGTATGGCGGCGGGATCTAGAAAATGCGCTCTAACCACATGTGCCCTGGCCAGGATGTGCCAGGGCCTGCACTGCTTCAGAGCATGAGGCGGACGACGCTTTCGTCGGGGTCGCGGGAGCGCCCGGCGGCCTGGAGCTGCGCCAGGTAGTCCTTCCAGAGTTCGTCCTGGCGGGTGGCGAGTTCGTAGAGGTAATCCCAGGTGAACAGGCCGCTGTCGTGGCCGTCGTCGAAGGTCAGCTTCAGGGCGTAGTTGCCGGCGGGTTCGACCTTCACCAGGGCGACGTTCTGCTTGCCGTACTGCAGCACCGGATGGCCGTGGCCCTGCACCTCGGCGGAGGGGGAATGCACACGGAGGAATTCGGCGGGCAGGCTGTGGCGTTCAGTGCCGTAACTGAGCACCAGGGTGCGGGATGCCTTGTGCAGTGCGATGGCGGTGGGGATGCGCATGGGCGGGGCTCCGGACCGGGGCGGCCAGCCGGGCGGGATGCCGCGGCTGGCACGCGAGTGTGTCGCACAGCTTAGAGGATGTAGCGCGACAGGTCTTCGTCCTGGGCCAGCTCGCCCAGGTGGCCGTTGACGTAGGCGGCGTCGATGCGGATCGGTGCCTCCTCGTGCTGGGCCGCCAGGTCGCCGGCGCTGAAGGAGACTTCCTCCAGCAGGCGCTCCAGTAGCGTGTGCAGGCGACGGGCACCGATGTTCTCGGTCTTCTCGTTGACCTGCCAGGCGATCTCGGCCAGGCGCTTGATGCCCTCGGGGGCGAACTCGACGTTCAGGCCCTCGGTCTTCAGCAGTGCGGTGTACTGCTCGGTGAGCGAGGCATGGGGTTCGGTGAGGATGCGCTCGAAGTCCTCCGGGGAGAGGGCCTTGAGTTCCACGCGGATCGGCAGACGCCCCTGCAGCTCGGGCACCAGGTCGCTGGGCTTGGCGAGGTGGAAGGCGCCGGAGGCGATGAACAGGATATGGTCGGTCTTGACCATGCCGAGCTTGGTGTTGACGGTGCAGCCTTCGATCAGCGGCAGCAGGTCACGCTGCACGCCCTCGCGGGAGACGTCGGCACCACCGACGTTGGCGCGCTTGGCGACCTTGTCGATCTCGTCGATGAAGACGATGCCGTTCTGCTCCACGGCTTCCAGGGCGCGGGCCTTGAGTTCTTCCTCGTTGACCAGGCGCGCGGCCTCCTCGTCGCGGACCATCTTCAGCGCGTCCTTGACCTTGAGCTTGCGGCTCTTGCGCTTGCCCTTGCCCATGTTGGAGAACAGGTTCTGCAGCTGGCTGGTCATCTCCTCCATGCCGGGCGGGGCCATGATCTCGACGCCGGCCGGGTTCTCAGCCACTTCGATATCGATTTCCTTGTCGTCCAACTGGCCTTCGCGCAGGCGCTTGCGGAACAACTGGCGGGTGTTTGTGTCCTCGCGCTGCGGCTCGTCGCCGAAGCCGCTGCGCGCCGGCGGCAGCAGGGCGTCGAGGATGCGCTCCTCGGCGGCGTCTTCGGCGCGGTGGCGGACCTTGTGGATCTCCTGCTCGCGCATCATCTTCACGGCGGCATCGGCCAGGTCGCGGATGATCGACTCGACGTCGCGGCCGACGTAGCCCACTTCGGTGAACTTGGTGGCTTCGACCTTGATGAACGGGGCGTTGGCCAGCTTGGCCAGGCGGCGCGCGATCTCGGTCTTGCCGACGCCGGTGGGGCCGATCATCAGGATGTTCTTCGGCGTCACCTCGGCTCGCAGCTCGGCGGGCAGCTGCATGCGCCGCCAGCGGTTGCGCAGGGCGATGGCGACGGCGCGCTTGGCGTCTTCCTGGCCGACGATGTGGCGGTTGAGTTCGTGGACGATCTCGCGGGGGGTCATGGACATGGATGTCGCTCCGGGGCTGGACGTGGCGCTCATTCGGCGCTCTCCAGCTCCTCGATGGTCAGGTTCTGGTTGGTGAACACGCAGATGGAGCCGGCGATGTTCAGGGCGGTCTCGGCGATTTCCCGCGCGGAGAGGTCGGTGCGCTGCAGCAGGGCGGTGGCCGCGGCCTGGGCGAAACCGCCGCCGGAGCCCATGGCGATCAGGCCGTGCTCGGGTTCGACCACGTCGCCGTTGCCGGTGATGATCAGCGAGGCGTCCTTGTTGGCCACGGCCAGCATCGCTTCCAGGCGGCTCAGGGAACGGTCGGTACGCCAGTCCTTGGCCAGTTCGACGGCTGCCCGCACGAGGTGGCCCTGGTGTTTCTCCAACTGGCCTTCGAAGCGCTCGAACAGGGTGAAGGCATCGGCGGTGGCACCGGCGAAGCCGGCCAGCACCTGGCCGTGATACAGCCGACGCACCTTCTTGGCGTTGCCTTTCATGACGGTGTTGCCGAGGGAAACCTGGCCGTCGCCGCCCATGACGACTTTGCCGTTGCGGCGGACTGAAACGATGGTGGTCAAGGGAGGAGTCTCCACGCAGCGGGGCGAAAATGCCCGAATGGAAACCCAGATGGGGGAGCCCGCGCGGCTTTTCAACCGCGCGGGGGTGATTCGTCGATCAGCGTACCTGCCGCTGTTGCAACAGGAGATTACCGAAGCCGCTGCCGGCCAGCTGTTTCTGTGCGGTGGCGAGCTGCTCGCGGCTGGCGAAGGGGCCGACCAGCACGCGGTACCAGGTTTCCTCGCGCACGGTGCCGGACTCCACCTGGACGTTCTGGCCCAGCAGGATGATCTGGGCGCGGAAGCGGTCGGCGTCTTCCTTCTTGCGGAAGGAGCCGGCCTGGAGGAAGAACTGGGTGGTGGTGGGCGCCTTGGCCACGGTGGGCGGAGGCGGCGGCACCTGGCCGGCGAGGGCGGCTTCGGCCCGTGCCTTGTCGATCTTCGCGGCTTCTTCCGGAGTGACCGGCTGCTGGGGTGTCGGCGGGGTGGCCGGCGTCTCCTTGGGCAGGGCGTCCGGCGGCACGATGACCTCGGACTCCGGCAGCAGCGTGTAGAAGTCGTACTTCGGCTTGGCCGGCTCGGTCTCCGCCGGGGGATGCGCGGGCTGGGTCTGGCCCTGGGGCTTGGGCTTGCCGCCGGCGGCCTGTTGCTGTTGCTCGGGCTTGGCGCGGCGGATGTCGTCGCGGCCGGGTTCGAGCTTCATCAGCATGACCACGAAGCCGCCGATGACCAGGCCGATGGCCAGCCAGACCCAGCCGGGCACCGGCTTCTTCGCTGGTGCCTGGTAGCGGCTGGCTCCGCGTTTAGGGGCTGCTTTCTTCTTCGCCATGGGTCCGTTACATGCGTTCCAGGGTGTTCAGGCCGAGGAGTTCCAGGCCTTGCTTGAGGGTGCGACCGGTGAGGGCGGCAAGGCGCAGGCGGCTCTGCTGGGTGGCTTCGTCCTCGGCGGAGAGGATCGGGCAGTTCTCGTAGAAGCTGGAGAACAGGCCGGCCAGGTCGTAGAGGTAGGTGCAGAGGATGTGCGGCACACCCTTGGCGGCGACGCTGTTGAGGATGTCGGCGAACTGCGCGAGCTTGGCGGCCAGGGCCTGCTCCTGCTCGGCGGCGAGGACGATCTGCCCGCCGATCTCGTCGACGCCCTTGCCCAGCTTGCGGAACACGCTGGCGGTGCGGGTGTAGGCGTAGAGCAGGTAGGGCGCGGTGTTGCCCTCGAAGCTCAGCATCTGCTCGAAGTTGAAGCTGTAGTCGCTGGTGCGGTGCTTGGAGAGGTCGGCGTACTT
Organism: Pseudomonas sp. ENNP23; assembly: GCF_001728945.1. Taxonomy (NCBI): domain Bacteria; kingdom Pseudomonadati; phylum Pseudomonadota; class Gammaproteobacteria; order Pseudomonadales; family Pseudomonadaceae; genus Pseudomonas; species Pseudomonas sp. ENNP23. The sequence goes on along the minus strand of NZ_LYSP01000039.1, from coordinate 34,693 downwards.
CACGGCGCCGATGCCGACGGCGCGGGCGATCTGGCGCAGTTCGGCCTCGTCCAGCTCGGGATTCTTCTCCTTGACCAGGGCGTAGGCGCGCTCTTCGGCCTCGTTGAGCAGGTCGATGAGCTTGATGGTGCCGCCGTCGCGGGTCTTGAAGGGCTTGCCGTCGGCGCCGTTCATGGTGCCGAAGCCCATGTGCTCCATCTCGAACTCGGGGCGCACGAAGCCGGCCAGGCGCGCGGCGGCGAAGACCATCTGGAAGTGCAGGGCCTGGCGCTGGTCGACGAAGTAGAGGGCGCGGTCGGCCTTGAGCACGCCGCTGCGGTAACGGGTGGCGGCGAGGTCGGTGGTGGCGTAGAGGTAGCCACCGCCGGCCTTCTGCACGATCAGCGGCAGCGGGTCGCCCTCGGCGTTCTTGAACTCGTCCATGAATACGCACAGCGCGCCGTCGCTTTCGGTGAGCAGGCCCTTGGCGCGCAGGTCGGCGACCACGTTGGGCAGGTCGTCGTTGTAGGCGCTCTCGCCCTTGACGTCGGCCATGGTCAGCTTCACGCCGAGGCGGTCGTAGACGGCCTGGCAGTGGCTGAGGGAGATGTCGTTGAAGCGGTTCCACAGGCGCAGGCACTCGGCATCGCCGGCCTGCAGCTTGACCACCAGTTCGCGGGCGCGGTCGGCGAATTCGCTGGATTCGTCGAAGCGCTTCTTGGCGGCGCGGTAGAAACCTTCCAGATCCGACAGCTCGGCGTCGCTGTCCACCGGCTGCTCCTGCATGTAGGCCAGCAGCATGCCGAACTGGGTGCCCCAGTCGCCCACGTGGTTCTGGCGGATCACCTCGTCGCCGAGGAACTCCAGGACGCGGGCCACACCGTCACCGATGATGGTGGAGCGCAGGTGGCCGACGTGCATCTCCTTGGCCAGGTTGGGGGCGGAGAGGTCGACCACCACGCGCTGCGCCGGGCCGGCCTTGCGCACGCCGAGGTGGGCGTCGGCCAGGGCGGCGTCCAGGCGTTGGGCCAGGGCCTGGGTGTTCTGGAAGAAGTTGAGGAAGCCGGGGCCGGCGATCTCCACCTTGCTCACCTGGTCGTCCTGGGGCAGGGCGGCGATCAGTTTCTCGGCCAGGTCGCGCGGCTTCAGGCCGGCGGGCTTGGCCAGCATCATGGCGATGTTGCTGGCGAAGTCGCCGTGGGTCTTGTCCTTGGTGTTTTCCACCTGGATGGTGGGGGTCAGGCCTTCGGGCAGTACGCCTTCGCTGGCGAGACGGTTCAGGGCGTGCTGGATCAGCTGGCGAATGGTGTCTTTCATGTTCTGCTCTCGGCCGGAAGTCGGCGGCGCCGTGGCGCTGGTTGAAAACCGCGCATTATCGGCGTGCAGTGCCTGCCGCTTCAAGCGCCAGGCGCCGGGGGGCGTCTGTGACGTTGGGTCGCGTCAGAACAGGTCGATCGGGTCGACATCCAGGGACCAGCGCACGGCCCGGCCGCCTGGGAGCTGTTCCAGGGCCTGGGACCAGGGCGTGAGCAGGCGGTGCAGGGTGGCGCGGCTGTTGGCCTGGAGCAGCAGCTGGGCGCGGTGCTTGCCGGCGCGTCGCTCCATGGGGGCGGGGACGGGGCCGAGCAGCTCGACGCCGCTGAGGCGCAGCTCGGCCAGTTGCTGTTCGGCTTCGGCGCAGGCGCTGTCGAGGAAGGCTTCGGCCTGCCCGGGCTTGTGCGCTTCGGCCCGCAGCAGGGCCAGGTGGGCGAAGGGCGGCAGGCCGGCGGCGCGGCGCTCGGAGAGGGCCTGCTCGGCGAAGGCGAAGTAACCCTCTTCGGTGAGTTGCACCAGCAGCGGGTGGTCGGCCAGATGGGTCTGGATGATCACCCGGCCCGGTTCCTCCGCCCGGCCAGCGCGACCGGCCACCTGGACGATGAGCTGGGCCATGCGCTCGCTGGCGCGGAAGTCGGCGGAGAACAGGCCGCCATCGGCGTCGAGGATCGCCACCAGGGTGACCCGGGGGAAGTGGTGACCCTTGGCGAGCATCTGGGTGCCCACGAGGATGCAGGGCTCGCCCTTGTTGATGGTGCCGAACAGCTGGGCCATCGCATCCTTGCGCGAGGTGCTGTCGCGGTCGATGCGCAGCACGGGGAACTGCGGGAAGAGGATGCCGAGGCGTTCTTCGGCGCGCTCGGTGCCGGCGCCGATGGGGCGCAGGTCGACCTTGCCGCAGTCGGGGCAGTTGTCCGGGCGGCGCTGGACGTGGCCGCAGTGGTGGCAGCGCAGCTCGTTATGGCGCTGGTGCAGGGTCATGCGGGCGTCGCAGCGGGGGCACTGGCTGATCCAGCCGCAATCGTGGCACAGCAGGGTGGGCGAGAAGCCCCGGCGGTTGAGGAAGACCAGCACCTGCTGGCCGGCCTCCAGGGTCTGCTGGATGGCTTGTTGCAATGGGCCGGAGATGCCGCTGTCGAGCGGGCGGCTCTTCACGTCCAGGCGCAGGAAGCGCGGCTGCCGGGCGCCGCCTGCGCGCTGGGTCAGTCGCAGCAGGCCGTAGCGGCCGGCGTAGGCGTTCTGCAGGCTTTCCAGCGAGGGGGTGGCGGAGCCCAGCAGGATCGGCACGTTCTCCTGGCGGGCGCGGACGATGGCCAGGTCGCGGGCGTGGTAGCGCAGACCTTCCTGCTGCTTATAGGAAGCGTCGTGTTCTTCGTCGACGATGATCAGTCCCGGGTTTTTCATGGGGGTGAACAGGGCTGAGCGGGTGCCGATGATGATGTCGGCCTCGCCATCGCGGGCGGCGAGCCAGGCGTCCAGGCGCTCGCGGTCGTTGACGGCGGAGTGCAGCAGGGCGACGCGGGCGTTGAAGCGCCGGGAGAAGCGTTCGAGCGTCTGCGGGCCGAGGTTGATCTCGGGGATCAGCACCAGGGCCTGTTTGCCGGCCTGCAGGGTCTCGCGGATCAGTTGCAGGTAGACCTCGGTCTTGCCGCTGCCGGTGACGCCGGCGAGCAGGAAGGCGTTGAACTGGCCGAAGGAGGACTGCACTGCGTCGAAGGCGGCCCGCTGTTCGCTGTTGAGCGGCAGTTCGGCCTGGGCCAGCCAGTGTTCGTGCCGCGGTGCGGGGGCGTGGCGGCGGGTCTCCACGCGCGCCAGTCCCTTTTCCAGCAGCAGGTCGAGGCTGTCCTTGTTCAGTTGCAACTGCGCGAGCAACTGGTGGGCGACGCCGTGGGGGTGCTGGGCGAGGATGGCCAGGGCCTGGCGCTGGCGTGGCGCGCGGGCCAGGCGTGGGTCGTCGATGCGGGCGCCTTCACAGGCGTGCCAGAAGCGCTCCTGGCGGGCTTCGGCGGGTTCGCCCTGGCGCAGCAGTACGGGGAGTGCCCAACTGAGGGTGTCGCCGAGGCTGTGCTGGTAGTACTGGGCCGTCCACAGGCAGAGCTGGAACAGCGGTGCCGGCAATGGTGGCTGGCGGTCCAGCAGGGCGAGTGCGGGGCGGAGCTTGTCCTCCGGGACTTCGCTGCGGTCGGTGACTTCCACCAGTACGCCGATGACTTCGCGGCGACCGAACGGCACCCGCACGCGCACGCCGGGCTGCAAGGCGGCCGGGGCGACGCCGGCAGGGGCGCGGTAGTCGAACAGGCGGCGCAGGGGCGAGGGCAGGGCGAGTCGCAGGATGGGGCTGGGCACGGGAAACTCCGGTGGGGGCCCGGGGATGCTAGGGGGATGCCGTTCCCGTCGCAAGCGGCGGGGGCGTGTGCCGTGCGTCGCTCGCTGCAGGCCGCGCTTGCGCGTGGGGGAGGGTCTGGTATCATCTCGCGCCTGTTTCCGTGCGGTACTCGACATAGGGTCGGGTGGCGGCACGCCAGACCTGAGGATAAAACCATGAAAGCGGACATCCATCCCGAATACGTAGCGATCGAAGCTACCTGCAGCTGCGGTAACGTCATCAAGACCCGCTCCACCCTGGGCAAGAACCTGAGCCTCGACGTGTGCTCCGAGTGCCACCCGTTCTACACCGGTAAGCAGAAGGTCCTGGACACCGGCGGCCGTATCGATCGCTTCAAGCAGCGCTTTGGCGTGTTCGGCGCCAAATAAGGCCCGTTCGCCGGGAGGCTCGCAACGAGCTCCCAGTTGCTTAAAAAGGCGCCCCAAGGGGCGCCTTTTTCATGTCCGTCTTCCGGGCATTGACGCTGTGCCGGCGCACGGCGTAGAACCGCGGCTCCTTGCGTGGTGGACCTCAACGAGGTGGCGATGCCCTTTCTTCCCTGGCTGCTGCTGGCCGTGTGCATGGCGCTGGCGAGCGGATGTGCGGTGAACCCGGCCACGGGGCGGGACGATTTCGTGCTGATGGACGAGGCGAGCGAGCAGGAGCTCGGCATTCGCTACAACCAGGACGTGCAGCGACGCTACCCCCGCTACCCGGATGCGCAGCTCCAAGCCTATGTCCAGCGGGTCGGGGAGCGGGTGGCCCGGCACAGCCATCGCCCTGACCTGACCTTCATCTTCACGGTGATCGATTCGCCGGATCTCAATGCCTTTGCCTTGCCGGGCGGCTACATCTATGTGCACCGGGGGCTGCTGGCCTACCTGGGGTCGGAGGCGGAGCTGGCGGCGGTACTGGCCCATGAAATCGGCCACGTTACGGCACGCCATGGCGCGCGCCAGCGAAGTCAGTCCCAGGCCTGGGATGCGATTGGCCAGGTGGCGGCGCTGGGCACCGGGGTGGGTGCCGTGGCGGATGCGACGCAGCTCCTGGGTGGGGCATTGGTGCGTGGCTATGGGCGGGAGATGGAGCTGCAGGCCGACGAGCTGGGGCTGCAGTACCTCGCGCGCAGTGGCTATGACCCGCAGGCGATGGCGAGGGTCGTGGAGGTGCTCCAGGCGCAGGGTGCGTTCCTCCGCTCGGGGCGCGCCGATCCCGATCGGAAGGATGGCGGTTACCACGGGCTGTTCGATTCGCATCCGGCCCATGAGGTGCGCCTGCGTCAATTGATGGGCCGAGAAGCGGGCTCAGGGGTCTGGAATCGCGATGCCTATTTCCAGGCGCTGGATGGGTTGGTCGTCGGTGAGCCGGCAGCGCAGGGTGTGCTGCGGGGGCGGCGTTTCTACCACCGCTCATTGGGTGTGGCCCTGGATATCCCGCCGGGGTGGCGGGTAGTCGATGAATCGATGGCGGTGACGGCGTATTCAGCGGATGGAGCTGTCTTTCTTGTTCTGCGCTCGGAGCCTTTGGAGCCGGGGCTTTCGCCGATTGCACTCCTCGGTACGCGAGTGGGAGGGCGGCGTCTGCTGGAGGCGCGTGCTTTGGAGGAAGCTGCGTTGCCTGGTGCGACGGCCTGGCTCACGGGGCCACCGGCCCGGCGTGTGGCGGTGGCGATCGGGGAGTCGTATGCGTATCTCTTCGTTGCGGGTGCCATGAAGGAAGAAGCCTTACGGAATGCCGATGCACAGGTGTTGGCCTGCATCCGAAGCCTTCGCGGAATGACGGAGCAGGACGCGTCCTTTGCTGAACCGGCGCGAATTCGCACGCTCAGGGTTGGTAATGGGCAGCATCTGACGGACTTCATTTCCGCGGGAACCGCTACGGTTTCAACCCATGAACAGGAAAATAGGATACGATTACTTAACAATCTGTATCCAATTGGTGATGTACAACCCGGGGATTGGCTGAAAGTCGTACGTTAGAGGGGTTGACGAGGCGTGACTGCCTAGTCTTGTAGGCCCCTTGCTTCTTGCGTATGCTCGCCCGTCCGTCTGTCATAACAGTAAAAGCGGAACGCCAACATGTCTGATCTGAAAACTGCCGCTCTCGAGTACCATGCCCAACCCCGTCCCGGGAAGCTGAGCGTCGAGCTGACCAAGCCGACCGCCACCGCCCGCGACCTTTCGCTGGCCTACAGCCCGGGCGTCGCCGAGCCGGTGCGCGAGATCGCTCGCGATCCCGAACTGGCCTACCAGTACACCGGCAAGGGCAACCTGGTGGCAGTGATTTCCGACGGCACCGCCATCCTCGGTCTCGGCAACCTCGGCCCGCTGGCCTCCAAGCCGGTCATGGAAGGCAAAGGTGTTCTGTTCAAGCGCTTCGCCGGTGTCGATGTGTTCGACATCGAGGTGGACGCCGAGAGTCCCCAGGCCTTCATCGACACCGTCAAGCGCATCTCCATCACCTTTGGTGGCATCAACCTCGAAGACATCAAGGCGCCCGAGTGCTTCGAGATCGAGCGCACCCTGATCGAGCAGTGCGACATCCCGGTCTTCCACGATGACCAGCATGGCACCGCCATCGTGACGGCCGCCGGCATGCTCAATGCCCTGGAAATCGCTGGCAAGACTCTGCCGGAAGCCCAGATCGTCTGCCTGGGCGCCGGTGCTGCCGCCATCTCCTGCATGAAACTGCTGGTGAGCATGGGCGCGAAGGTCGAGAACATCTACATGGTCGACCGCAAGGGCGTGATCCACGCTGGCCGCGATGACCTGAACCAGTACAAGGCGGTCTTCGCTCACGAGACCTCCAAGCGCACTCTGTCCGATGCGCTGGAAGGTGCGGATGTGTTCGTCGGTCTGTCCGGTGCGAACCTGCTGAGCGCCGAAGATCTCAAGCGCATGGCGGCCAACCCGATCGTGTTCGCCTGCTCCAACCCGGACCCGGAGATCAAGCCGGAGCTGGCTCACGAGACCCGCAACGACGTGATCATGGCCACCGGCCGTTCGGACTACCCGAACCAGGTGAACAACGTGCTGGGCTTCCCCTTCATCTTCCGCGGTGCGCTGGACGTTCGTGCCACCCGCATCAACGAGGAAATGAAGATCGCCGCTGCTCTTGCGCTGCGTGACCTGGCCAAGCAGCCGGTGCCCAAGGATGTCTGCGATGCCTACGGCGTGGCTTCCCTGGAGTTCGGTCGCGAGTACATCATTCCGAAACCGATGGATAAGCGTCTGATCACCGTGGTCTCTGACGCGGTTGCCAAGGCAGCCATCGAATCCGGCGTGGCGACCCTGCCGTATCCGAAGCACTACCCGCTGAAGTCGGTGGGCGATGTGTTTCAGGGCTGACTGCCGCTGATATGAAGAACCCGCCTGCTGGCGGGTTTTTCATGTCTGGCGAATGTGTTCGGCTGGAAAGGAAGAGCCCGCTGATCGCGGGCTCTTCTTGTCGGCTCAGAATAGGTCGATGGGGGCAGCTTCGTCCGCCGGCAAGGGGCTGCCGGGAATGCTGGAGCCCGGGTCGAACTCGCTCATGGGGGGCGGCGAGTCCTCGCTCTTGAACAGCTCGAAGAACGCATTGGGTGTTCCCGGTGTGGCAGCACGGCCGCTCAGGGGGTCGATGCGCAGCGTGAGGAGCCCTTCGGGCTCTGGCGGGGCATGCTCCGGCTTGTCCTTCAGGGCGGCGCTCATGTAGTTCATCCAGATCGGCAGGGCGACCGTGCCGCCGTACTCGTGCCTGCCCAGGCTCTCGGGCTGGTCGAAGCCGACCCATACCGTGGTGATGTAGTCGGCGTTGTAACCGGAGAACCAGCTGTCCTTGGACTCGTTGGTGGTGCCGGTCTTCCCGGCGAGGTCGCCACGCCCCATGGCCAGGGCGCGTCGACCAGTTCCGCGCTTGATCACATCCTGCAGCATGCTAGTCAGGATGTAGGCGGTGCGGGCATCGACGATGCGTTCGGCGGTGGCCAGTTCTGCGGTTGCATCATGGTTGAGTTGGGTGTCGGGCGCGGCGTTGACCTGTGCCATGCTTGCGCTGGGCTTGTCGTCTTGCGGTACGCGTGGTGGGTTGGCGGTAAAGATGACCTTGCCATCCCGGTTCTCGATTCGCTCTATAAGGTAAGGCTGGATCTTGTAGCCGCCGTTGGCAAAGGTGCTCCAGCCGGTCGCGATCTCCATCGGGGTGAGGGTGGCGGTACCCAGGGCGAGAGAGAGGTTGCGGGGCAGTTCATCCTTGTTGAAGCCGAAGCGGCTGATGTAGTTGATCGCGTAGTCGATCCCCACGGCCTGCAGGAGGCGGATGGAAACGAGGTTGCGCGACTTGTACAGCGCTTCCCGCATACGGATGGGGCCGAGGAAGGTGTTGTTGTCGTTCTTGGGGCGCCACACCTTGTCCAGGTACTCGTCGACGAAGACGATGGGGGCATCGTTGACCAGGCTGGCGGCGGTGAAGCCGTTATCCAGCGCGGCACTATAAAGGAAGGGCTTGAAGCTCGAGCCCGGCTGGCGCTTGGCCTGTGTGGCGCGATTGTAGTTGCTTTGCTCGAACGAGAAGCCGCCGACCAGGGAGAGAATGGCGCCGCTGTAAGGGTCGAGTGATACGAGGGCGCTTTGAGCTGAGGGCTGCTGACTGAACAGCAGGGCGCCATCGGGCTGGCGCAGTACGCGGATCAGGTCGCCGACCTGTACGACGTCCGCCGGCTGGCGGGGGCGTGCGCCGAGGCTGTTGGTGTTCAGGTAGGGGCGGGCCCACTTCATGCTGTCCCAACTGATGGCCTCTTCATTGCCGCTGCGGGTAAGCACGAGGATGCCGCTCTGCTCGACCTGAGTGACGATGGCAGGCTCAAGTCCACCAATCGGACGCTGCTTGGCGAGTTCCTGGCTCCAGCCCTCGCGGGTCATGCCGGGAAGACGCGTTTCTGGGCCGCGGTAGCCGTGGCGCTGGTCGTACTCCATGAGGCCGCTGCGCAGGGCAACGTTGGCGGCTTCCTGCAGGTCGCTCGGTACTGTGACGGTGACACGGAAGCCTTCGGTATAGGCATCGCTGCCATAACGTCCGACCATTTCGGCACGCGCCATCTCTGCGATGTAGGGTGCGTTCACCTCGGGTGTCGGAACGTGGTAGCTCGCGTCGATCGGCTCGTTGATGGCAGTCTCGTATCGGGCCTGGTCGATCTTGCCCAGCTTGAACATGCGCCCGAGGATCCAGTCACGACGCTCCTTGCTGCGGGTCGGATTCACCAGCGGGTTGAAGCGAGAGGGTGCCTTCGGCAAGCCGGCGATCATCGCCATCTGAGCCAGACTCAGTTCCCGGATCGACTTGCCGTAGTAAACCTGTGCAGCCGCCTCGATGCCGTAGGCGCGGTTGCCCAGGTAGATCTTGTTCACATAGAGCTCGAGGATTTCATCCTTGCTGAGCTCCCGTTCGATCTGCAGGGCAAGAAGTATCTCGTTGATCTTTCTGGAGAAACTTCGCTCACTGGTGAGGAAGTAGTTCTTCGCCACCTGCATGGTGATGGTGCTGCCGCCGCTCTGGATATGCCCGCTCTTCAATAATTGAGTGGCAGCGCGCACCAGGCTGGTGAGGTCAACGCCATAATGGTTGGCAAAGTTGTCGTCTTCCGCTGCCAGCAGAGACTGGATGAACTCCGGCGGGATGTCCGCGAAGCGGATAGGGGCCCGCCTCATCTCGCCAAACTCGGCGATCAGCTTCCCATCGCTGCTGTACACGCGCAGCGGTATCTGCAGCTGGATGCTGCGCAGGGAATCGACAGACGGAAGACTCGGGCTAAGGTAGAGATAAGCGCCGCTGAAACTGAGCAACAGCCCACAAAAAACAGCAACGCAAGACCACCAGAAAAACTTCAGCAGGCGTATCAAGATTCTTGGATTTCCAGGCAAAAGAATGAGTTAAGCGGAAGCAGATCTGAAAAGGGAAAAACTGATCACATTATAAGCGTTTTTTTTCCCAGGGAGCCATTTGCGCTTCTGTCAAGACTGTTATTTAATGTGGAAAAACATAAATCGTCCGTAAGTCACGGACGCTGATAGGAATTCGGTCGTGCTAGGGCTCTTCAACAAGAAAGCGAATTCGCTGCTGGGGATCGACATAAGCTCGACCTCAGTCAAGCTCCTCGAATTGAGTCGCTCGGGTGGCCGCTACAAGGTAGAGGCCTACTCAGTCGAGCCGCTCCCGCCAAATGCTGTCGTCGAAAAGAACATCGCTGAACTGGAGGGTGTCGGCCAGGCGCTGTCGCGGGTGGTGGCCAAGGCCAAGGCGGGCTCCAAGCTGGCGGCTGTTGCCGTGGCAGGTTCTGCGGTCATTACCAAGACGATCGAGATGGATGCCGGTTTGTCCGATGATGAGCTGGAGAATCAGCTCAAAATCGAGGCTGATCAGTACATTCCCTATCCCCTCGAAGAAGTGGCCATCGATTTTGAGGTTCAGGGCGTTTCTGCGCGAAACCCCGAGCGGATGGATGTGCTGTTGGCAGCCTGCCGTCGTGAGAACGTCGAGGTGCGCGAAGCTGCACTGGCGCTCGCCGGGCTCACTGCCAAGGTTGTGGATGTCGAAGCCTATGCGCTTGAGCGTGCCTATGGACTCCTTGCCTCCCAGTTGGGAAATGGCTCGGAGGATCTGACGGTTGCCATCGTGGATATTGGTGCGACGATGACTACCCTGAGCGTCTTGAACAACGGTCGAACTATCTACAGCCGCGAGCAGCTGTTTGGTGGTCGTCAGTTGACCGAAGAAATCCAGCGCCGCTATGGCCTGTCTGTCGAGGAAGCGGGGCTTGCCAAGAAGCAGGGCGGACTCCCCGACGACTACGACAGCGAGGTTCTGCAGCCGTTCAAGGAGGCAGTCGTCCAGCAAGTTTCGCGATCGCTGCAGTTCTTTTTCGCGGCGGGCCAATACAACGATGTGGACTATATCCTCCTGGCTGGCGGGACGGCCTCCATCCCTGATCTGGATCGCTTGATCCAGCAAAAGATCGGAACGCCAACCCTGGTTGCAAACCCATTCGCCGACATGGCACTGAGTGGCAAGGTCAATGCTGGGGCGCTGGCAAGTGATGCGCCGGCCTTGATGATTGCATGCGGCCTGGCAATGAGGAGCTTCGACTGATGGCGCGTATTAACCTGCTACCGTGGCGTGATCAGCTACGGGAAGAGCGCAAACAGCGGTTCCTGGTCGCGCTGGGTGGCATCGTCGCCATCTCTGCCGGTCTAGTGTTTCTGGGTGATCAATATCTGAATGGTGAAATCGACAACCAGAATGCTCGGAATGAATTCGTGCGCAAGGAGATTTCCGTTCTCGACACGCGCATCAAGGAAATCAGCGAGCTCAAGACGCGTCGGCAGCAGTTGCTGGAGCGTATGAAGATCATTCAGGACCTGCAGGGTAATCGTCCGATCATTGGCCGTGTATTTGATCAGCTTGTTCGCACCCTGCCCGATGGTGTGTATTTCACGACAGTGAAGATGGCGGGCCCCAGCATTGCAATTACGGGGGCGGCTGAATCCAACAACCGTGTTTCCAACTTGATGCGAAATCTGGATGCCTCCGAGTGGCTGACCGCGCCTAACCTGACAGAGGTAAAGGCAATTACCGCGGGTGCCGTTGATCAAGCGAACGTGTTCCAACTGACCGTCCAGCAGACACAGCCTGCAGCGGACACTGCCGGAGCCAAGAAATGAGTCTGGCTGATTCTCTCGAAAGCCTGCGCAAGATCGACCTCAACGATCTTGACCTCAATAACGTCGGCTCATGGCCGGCCGCTGTTAAGGTCATTGCCTGCATTTTGGTAATGGCTGCGATTCTCGCGCTGGGTTACAACTTCCACCTCAAGGATCTTGAGGTGCAGCTTGATCAGCAACGTGCTGAAGAAGAGTCACTGAAGCAGCAGTTCACTACAAAGGCATTCCAGGCGGCGAACCTGGAAGCCTATAAGGAGCAGATGAAGGAGATGGAAACTTCCTTCGGTGCGCTTCTTCGCCAGCTGCCCAGCGATACAGAGGTGCCTGGGCTGCTGGAGGATATCACTCGTACCGGCTTGGGTAGCGGTTTGGAGTTTGAAGAAATCAAGCTTCAGCCGGAAGTGGTTCAGCAGTTTTATATCGAGTTGCCCATTCAGATATCGGTTGTGGGCAGCTATCACGATCTCGCAACATTCGTCAGTGGCGTCGCTAGTTTGCCTCGTATTGTGACCCTGCATGACTTCAGTATCGCGCCGCTTGGTTCGGAAAGTACTTCCAAGCTGCGAATGAGCATATTGGCTAAAACTTACCGTTATAACGACAAGGGGCTGCAGAAATGATGCGCGTCAGCTCCAGGGCTGTTCTTGCCCTAGTTGTGATCTCAAGTTTGTCGGGGTGTGGGAACAGCGGCGATTTTTCGGACCTTCAGGCTTACATGGATGAGGTTCGGGCTCGTCCCAAAGGGACTATCGAGCCGCTGCCCAAGTTTCAGCCCTATGAGGCCTTCACTTACAGCGCGGCCGCGCTGCGCAGTCCCTTCCAGCCTCCTGTGAAGATTGATCTGGCCAACAAGTTGAAGGGCAGCAAAGATGTCCATCCGGACGAAACCCGGGTCAAGCAATTTCTTGAGGGTTTCAACATCGAAACTTTCGAGATGGTGGGCACACTTTCCAATAACGGTGGGATGTTCGCTCTGGTTCGTGGCGCTGGAGGGGTGCACCGGATCAAGGTTGGCGATTATCTGGGGCGGAACGACGGCAAGGTTGTCGCGATTAGCGAAGGCAAGATTGATGTCGTCGAGATAGTCCCGGATGGAGAGGGTGGCTGGCTTGAGCGTCCTCGGAGTCTCACGCTCATGGAACGCTCTTAAGGGCGGGGTGACTTTATGAACTACAACTACCGGTCTGCACAACGGAATTCGACAATGAACAGCTCCCTAACGCGCCTTGGGCTTTCTCTTCTGGCGGCCATCTTTTCGCCCGTGTTGCTGGCTGCCGACCTCCAGGCTCTGGATGTCGCGGCTCTGCCCGGTGGAAAAGTCGAGCTGAAACTCGGTTTTGACGGGCCCGTTGTACAGCCAAGAGGCTACACGATCGAACAGCCGGCAAGAATTGCATTGGATCTGCCGGGCGTTGCCAACAAACTTGGCAGCAAAAACCGCGAGCTGGGTGTAGGCAATGCGCGAAGTGTCACCATTGTCGAGGCAAAAGATCGCACTCGCATGATTATCAATCTGTCGACGCTTGTGCCCTACAGCACGCGAGTCGAGGGTAACAATCTGTATGTGTTGGTAGGTGATGCGGCCGGTGCCGCACAGCAGTCCGCACGTAGCAGCGCCCCCGTTGCTGCTGCTCAACCCGCTGCTCCCGTGAAGGCATTTGCGCCTGTGGGCAAGGCGATCAGCAACATTGATTTCCAGAGAGGGGAGCAGGGCGAGGGTAATGTGGTTATCACCCTGTCCGATCCTAGCGTGAGTCCTAATATTCAAGAGCAGGGTGGAAAGATCCGCTTGGATTTCTCCAAGACCCAGCTTCCTGAGTCTTTGCGTGTTCGTCTCGATGTGAAGGATTTCGCAACTCCTGTTCAGTTCGTCAGTGCCTCGGGTGGCTCGGGTGATGCCAGCATCGTGATTGAGCCGACCGGCTTCTACGACTACCTGGCCTATCAGACTGAAAACAAGCTGACCGTGAGTATCAAGCCGCTTACCCAAGAGGATATGGAGAAGCGCAAAACCGAGCGCTTTGCCTATTCCGGTGAAAAGCTTTCGCTCAACTTCCAGGATATTGACGTCCGTTCGGTTCTGCAGCTGATCGCCGACTTCACCGATCTGAACTTGGTTGCCTCCGATACCGTACAAGGCAATATCACGCTCCGCCTGCAGAACGTGCCGTGGGATCAGGCACTTGACCTCGTCCTGAAAACCAAAGGGCTGGACAAGCGCAAGGTCGGTAACGTGCTGCTGGTTGCGCCAGCGGACGAGATCGCTGCCCGCGAGCGCCAGGAACTGGAATCTCAGAAGCAGATTTCCGAATTGGCTCCGCTGCGTCGCGAGCTTATCCAGGTCAACTACGCCAAGGCCGCTGATATTGCCAAGCTCTTCCAGTCTGTAACGAGCGGAGAGCCATCGACTACCGATGAGCGTGGCTCCATTACGGTTGATGATCGCACCAACAGCATCATTGCCTACCAGACCCAGGACAAGCTGGATGAGCTTCGCCGCATCGTTACCCAGCTCGATATCCCGGTTCGCCAGGTCATGATTGAGGCACGTATCGTTGAGGCGAACGTGGATTATGACAAATCACTCGGTGTGAACTGGCGAGGCGCACGCGTCGGTGACAACAATTTTGTGATTGGTGGAAGAGGTGGTGACCGTACAGGTGGTGGTTCATCGCCTGCGACAGCGCTTGGGACCTTTGTCGATATGGGGGCAAACACCCCTTCTTCATCGATTGGCATAGGCTTCGTCACTGATAACACCATTCTTGATCTAGAGCTCTCGGCAATGGAGAAAACCGGTAATGGGGAGGTCGTTTCCCAGCCGAAGGTTGTTACCTCTGACAAGGAAACTGCCAAGATCCTGAAGGGTGCGGAAATTCCTTATCAGGAGGCCAGCTCGAGTGGTGCCACTAGCACCTCCTTCAAAGAAGCTGCACTGTCCCTTGAGGTAACACCGCAGATCACTCCTGACAACCGCATCATCATGGAAGTCAAGGTGACCAAGGATGCCCCTGACTTCGCTAATGCGCTGAACGGTGTGCCGCCGATCAACAAGAATGAAGTCAATGCCAAGGTCTTGGTAAACGACGGCGAAACCATCGTGATTGGCGGCGTGTTCTCCAACACCCAGACCAAGTCCACCGACAAGGTACCGTTCCTAGGCGATCTTCCTTATCTCGGCCGGTTGTTCAAGCGTGACACCGTCCAGGATAAGAAAGCCGAGCTGCTGGTGTTCCTGACTCCGCGTATCATGAACAACCAGGCTATCGCTGTGAGTCGCTGATATCAGTGCACAATCTGATCCTCGTTGGCCCGATGGGAGCTGGAAAGAGCACCATCGGGCGTTTGCTTGCCAAGGAACTCCGTTTGCCGTTCAAGGACTCCGACAAGGAGATCGAACAGCGAACGGGTGCGAATATTCCCTGGATTTTCGATGTGGAGGGGGAGCAGGGCTTCCGAGACCGCGAACAGACCATGATCCAGGAGCTTTGCGAGGCCGATGGACTGGTCGTGGCGACGGGGGGGGGCGCAGTACTTCGGCCTGCCAACCGTGAAGCGCTGCGATCGGGTGGCCGGGTGGTTTACCTCTACACTTCCGTCGAGCAGCAGATCGGCCGGACGTCCAAGGATCGCAACCGGCCGCTCCTGCGGACGGCTGATCCGGCCAAGGTCCTCCGTGACCTCATGGCCATCCGTGATCCGCTCTACCGTGAGATCGCCGACATCATCATCGAGACCGATGAGCGCCCGCCTCGCCTGGTGGTGCAAGAAATACTCGATCGACTACAGGGCCTTCCGCCCCGTTAAAGGGCGGGCGGAACTGCGTTATCCTAGTGCCCTTTTTCATAGTGGGGGCCTCATGCGGACACTTCAGGTCGATCTCGGCGAGCGTAGCTATCCCATCCACATCGGTGCCGACCTGTTGTCGAAGGCCGAGCTGTTTGCGCCGCATATTGCCGGCAAGCAGGTGGCCATCGTCACCAACGAAACCGTCGCCCCGCTTTATCTCGAACGGCTGACCCAGACCCTCGGCGGCTACAAGGTGCAGCCCATCGTTCTGCCCGATGGCGAGTCCTTCAAGAACTGGGAAACCCTCCAGCTCATCTTCGATGGCCTGCTCACTGCACGTCATGACCGCCGCACCACCATCATCGCGCTGGGCGGCGGCGTCATCGGCGACATGGCTGGCTTTGCCGCCGCCTGCTACCAGCGCGGCGTCGACTTCATCCAGGTACCGACCACCCTTCTGTCCCAGGTGGACTCCTCGGTCGGTGGCAAGACCGGCATCAACCACCCCCTGGGCAAGAACATGGTCGGTGCCTTCTACCAGCCCAAGGCCGTGCTGATCGATACTGCGACCCTGCGCACGTTGCCGCCTCGCGAGCTCTCCGCCGGGCTCGCCGAAGTGATCAAATACGGCCTGATCTGCGACGCGCCATTCCTCGACTGGCTCGAAACGCACATGGATGCCCTGCTGGCCTTGGAGCCGACGGCGCTGACCGAGGCCATAGAGCGCTCCTGTGCCGCCAAGGCTCGCGTAGTCGGTGCCGACGAACGCGAATCCGGCATCCGCGCCACCCTCAACCTGGGGCACACCTTCGGCCACGCCATCGAGACCCACATGGGCTACGGCGTCTGGCTGCATGGCGAGGCGGTGGCCGCCGGGACCGTCATGGCCCTGGAGATGTCCCGTCGCCTCGGCTGGATCGACGCCGCAGAGCGCGACCGTTCCATACGCCTGCTGCGTGCAGCGGGCCTGCCGATCGTGCCGCCCCAGGAGATGACTCCCGCCCATTTCCTGGAACACATGGCCGTAGACAAGAAAGTGATCGATGGCCAGTTGCGCCTTGTGCTGCTGAGCCGGCTCGGAGAGGCGGTGATTACCGCCGATTACCCGGGCAACATTCTGGACGAGACCCTGAGCGCCGATTACCGCGCCCTGGCCGAAGAGCTTGGAGAGTAAAAACAGTCCCATGAGCAGCCTGCATGCTGAAGAGGCCTTCCTGGCCCATTACCAGTTCACCCATGACCCGTTCGCCGCACGGGTCCCCGGCTTCAAGTTCTACCCAGCCCAGCGCAAGCCCGTCCTCGGCCAGCTGCACCACCTGGCTCGCTACAGCCAACTGTTGCTGGTGGTGACTGGCCCGGCCGGCGCCGGCAAGACCCTGCTGCGCCAGGCCCTGGTTGCCAGCACCAACAAACAGGCCGTGCAGAGCGTGGTCGTGTCCGCGCGCGGCGCCGCTGAAGCCGGTGGCCTGATGCGCCTGATCGCCCAGGCACTCGGAATTCCCCAGGCGGACAGCCGCTCCATCCTCGCCCAGGTCGGCCAACTGGCCCTGACCGGCCAGGAGGTCTACCTCCTCGTCGATGACGCCGAGGACCTGGATGACGCCGGTGTCGACAACCTGCTGGCCCTGGCGGCCGGAAGCGGCGAATCGCGCCCTCACGTCTTCCTCTTCGCCGACTCCTCGCTGCTGCCGCGCCTGGAACTGGTCGCCGATGGTGAAGAACGCTTCCACGCCATTGAACTTCTGCCCTACAGCGAGGACGAAACCCGCGAATACCTGGCGCAGCGCCTTGAAGGTGCCGGCCAGAGTATCGACCTGCTGACCGAGGAACAGATCGAAGACATCCACCTCCAGTCCGGAGGCTGGCCCGGCGGCATCAATCAGGCCGCTCGCGAGCTCCTGGTGGAAGCGATGCTCGCCGAGCGGGGCGCATCGCGCAAAGGAGGGTTCAGCTTGAATCTACCGAAGAAGCACCTGCTGGCACTGGGCGTCGTCGCGGTCGGTGTCGTCGCTGCCTGGCTCATGCAAGGCCGTACCGATCACAGCACACCGGCCCAGCCCACCACGGCACAACTGCCCCTGGGCCAGGGCGTTGCCCCGTCCACGCCTGAGCAGCCGGGCAAACCCGGTGAAGCGCCGGCCGTCGAGTTCGCCGGCTCGTCGCAGCCGCTGCCCCTGCCGCTGGTGGGCGAAGCCCAGCCGGTCATCCGTGAGCCGCTGGCCCAGGCCGCCGGCCAGGAAGACCAGGATGAAGCCGGTACCCCACCCGCAGGCAGCACCGTGCCGCCTACCGTGACCACGGTCGCCCCGCCCATTGGAGCCACAGCCAGCCCCGCGCCGGCCCAGCCGCCCGCACCCATCGTCACCCAGCAGCCAGCTACCCGACCGGCACCGCCGGCCACCGCACCTGCCGCTCCGGTCGTGGCCCAGGCCACCCCCAGTGCGCAGCCGACCAAGCCCGCAGCAACCCCGGCGCCGACCGCCAAGCCCGCGGCGACCGCACCGGCAGCCAAGCCGGCCGAGAAGGCCGCTGCCAAGCCTGCTGCAGTCGCCTCCACGGGTGGCGCTGCAGGTGATGGTTGGTACCGTGCCCAGGCAGGTGGCAACTACGCCGTGCAGATCCTTGGTACCAGCTCCGAAGCCAGCGCCAAGTCCTTCGTCCAGCAGAACGGTGGCGAGTACCGTTACTTCAAAAAGCTGCACCAGGGTAAGCCACTGTACGTGGTCACTTATGGTAATTTCGCCAGCCGAAATGCCGCCCAGGCTGCCATCAAGGCCCTGCCCGCCAAGGTGCAGGCCGGCAAGCCCTGGCCGAAGAGCTTCGCCAGCATCCAGCAAGAGATGGCCCGCTGAGCCCGGTCCCGGGCTCACCTGTCACTTGGCATCCTCAGATGTGACCGGAAAGTCGCTAGCACGACCTTCCGGTCTATTCCTTCGCTTTTGCGACAAATACTTTCACCGAATCGTCGTGCAGATTTGTAACGACCCCAGTGGATATGTACACTGACCTCCCTTTTGCCTACGCAAAGCTGGCGTCAAGTCTGGCGCGAGAGGTAACTGGTTGAATTAAAAGAAATTCCGCCTCTAAAAAGAGGCTGCTCTGGTGAGAGTTCCCCTATGAAAGCAGGTCTGTACCATCCTGATGAGTTCAAGGATAACTGCGGCTTCGGCCTGATCGCCCACATGCAGGGCGAGGCCAGTCACCATCTTCTGCAAACCGCGATTGAAGCACTGACCTGCATGACCCACCGCGGCGGTATCAACGCCGACGGCAAGACCGGCGACGGCTGTGGCCTGCTGATCCAGAAACCCGACCTGTTCCTGCGTGCGATTGCCAAGGAAGCCTTCGGCGTCGACCTGCCCGGGCAATACGCCGTGGGCATGGTGTTCTTCAACCAGGACAACGCCCGTGCCGAAGTCGCCCGCGCGAACATGAATCGCGAGATCGAAGCCGCCGGCCTGCAACTGGTGGGCTGGCGCAAGGTCCCGGTGGACACCAGTGTCCTCGGCCGGCTGGCCCTGGAGCGCCTGCCGCAGATCGAACAGGTGTTCATCGGCGGCGAAGGTCTGTCCGACCAGGAGATGGCGGTCAAGCTGTTCAGCGCGCGTCGTCGCTCGTCCGTGGCCAACGCCGCCGACGCCGACCACTACGTCTGCAGCTTCTCCAACAGGACCATCATCTACAAAGGCCTGATGATGCCGGCCGACCTGCAGCAGTTCTACCCGGACCTGGGTGACGAACGCTTGCAGACCGCCATCTGCGTCTTCCACCAGCGCTTCTCCACCAACACCCTGCCGAAGTGGCCGCTGGCGCAGCCCTTCCGCTTCCTCGCCCACAACGGCGAGATCAACACCATCACCGGCAACCGCAACTGGGCCGTCGCCCGTCGCACCAAGTTCGCCAACGAGCAACTGCCCGACATCGACGAACTCGGCCCGCTGGTCAACCGCGTCGGTTCCGACTCCTCCAGCATGGACAACATGCTCGAACTGATGGTCACCGGCGGCATCGACCTGTTCCGTGGCGTGCGCATGATCATCCCGCCGGCCTGGCAGAACATGGAAACCATGGATGCCGACCTGCGTGCCTTCTACGAATACAACTCCATGCACATGGAGCCCTGGGACGGCCCCGCCGGCGTCGTGCTGACCGACGGCCGCCACGCCGTCTGCCTGCTCGACCGCAACGGCCTGCGCCCGGCCCGCTGGGTCACCACCAAGAACGGCTACATCACCCTCGCCTCCGAAATCGGCGTGTGGGACTACAAGCCCGAGGACGTCATCGCCAAGGGCCGCGTCGGCCCCGGCCAGATCCTCGCCGTCGACACCGAGACCGGCCAGATCCTCAACACCGAGGACATCGACAGCCGCCTCAAGTCGCGCCACCCCTACAAGCAGTGGCTGCGCCAGAGCGCCGTGCGCATCCAGGCCAAGCTCGACGACGACCACGGCGTCGCCAGTTACGACAGCGACCAGCTCAAGCAGTACATGAAAATGTTCCAGGTCACCTTCGAAGAGCGTGACCAGGTGCTGCGCCCGCTCGCCGAGCAGGGCCAGGAAGCGGTTGGCTCCATGGGTGACGACACCCCCATGGCCGTCCTGTCCAAGCGCGTGCGCTCCACCTACGACTACTTCCGCCAGCAGTTCGCGCAGGTCACCAACCCGCCGATCGACCCGCTGCGCGAAGCCATCGTCATGTCCCTGGAAATCTGCCTGGGCGCCGAGCGCAACATCTTCTCCGAGTCCCCGGCCCACGCCAGCCGCGTCATCCTCAGCAGCCCGGTGATTTCCCCGGCCAAGTGGCGTGCCCTGATGACCCTCGACCGCGAAGGCTTCGAGCGCCAGGTCATCGACCTCAACTACGACGAGTCCATCGGCCTCGAAGCCGCCGTGCGCAACATCGCCGACCAGGCCGAAGAAGCCGTGCGCGCCGGCAAGGTACTGCTGGTCCTCAGCGACCGCCACATCGCCCCCGGCAAGCTGCCCGCCCACGCCTCCCTGGCCGTCGGCGCCGTGCACCACCGCCTGGTGGAGCAGGGCCTGCGCTGCGACTGCAACATCCTGGTCGAGACCGCCACCGCCCGTGACCCGCACCACTTCGCCGTACTGGTGGGCTTCGGCGCCTCCGCCGTCTACCCCTACCTCGCCTACGAAGTGCTGGCCGACCTGATCCGCACCGGCGAAGTCCTCGGCGACCTCTACGAAGTCTTCAAGCACTACCGCAAAGGCATCTCCAAGGGCCTGCTGAAGATCCTCTCGAAGATGGGCATCTCCACCATCGCCTCCTACCGCGGTGCCCAACTGTTCGAAGCCGTCGGCCTGGCCGACGAAGTCGTCGACCTCAGCTTCCGTGGCGTTGCCAGCCGCATCCAGGGCGCCCGCTTCGTCGACATCGAGAGTGAACAGAAGCTGCTCGCCCAGGAAGCCTGGAGCAACCGCAAGCCGATCCAGCAGGGCGGCCTGCTCAAGTTCGTCTACGGCGGCGAGTACCACGCCTACAACCCCGACGTGGTCAACACCCTGCAGGCCGCCGTGCAGCAGGGCAGCTACGAAACCTACAAGCAGTACAGCGCCCTGGTGGACCAGCGCCCGGTGTCCATGATCCGCGACCTGCTCAAGGTCAAGGAGAGCGCCCAGCCCCTGTCACTGGAAGAGGTCGAGCCCGTCGGCGACATCCTCAAGCGCTTCGACTCCGCCGGCATCTCCCTCGGCGCCCTGTCCCCGGAAGCCCACGAAGCCATTGCCGAGGCCATGAACCGCCTGGGCGCGCGCTCCAACTCCGGCGAAGGCGGCGAAGACCCCGCCCGCTACGGCACCGTGCGCAGCTCCAAGATCAAGCAGGTCGCCACCGGCCGCTTCGGCGTCACCCCCGAGTACCTGGTCAACGCCGAAGTGCTGCAGATCAAGGTCGCCCAGGGTGCCAAGCCCGGTGAAGGCGGCCAACTGCCCGGCGGCAAGGTCAACGGCCTCATCGCCCGCCTGCGCTATGCCGTGCCCGGCGTCACCCTGATCTCCCCGCCGCCGCACCACGACATCTACTCCATCGAAGACCTGGCCCAACTGATCTACGACCTCAAGCAGGTCAACCCCCAGGCCCTGGTCTCGGTGAAGCTCGTGGCCGAGCCCGGCGTCGGCACCATCGCCGCCGGCGTGGCCAAGGCCTATGCCGACCTGATCACCATCTCCGGCTATGACGGCGGCACCGGCGCCTCCCCGCTGACCTCCATCAAGTACGCCGGCAGCCCCTGGGAACTGGGCCTCTCCGAAGCGCACCAGACCCTGCGTGGCAACGACCTGCGCGGCAAGGTTCGCGTGCAGACCGACGGCGGCCTGAAGACCGGCCTCGACGTCATCAAGGCCGCCATCCTCGGCGCCGAGAGCTTCGGCTTCGGCACCGCCCCGATGATCGCCCTGGGCTGCAAGTACCTGCGCATCTGCCACCTGAACAACTGCGCCACCGGCGTCGCCACCCAGAACGACAAGCTGCGCAAGGACCACTTCATCGGCACCGTCGAAATGGTGATGAACTTCTTCACCTACGTCGCCGAAGAAACCCGCGAGTGGCTGGCCCGCGTCGGTGTACGCAGCCTCGGCGAGCTGATCGGCCGCACCGACCTGCTCGACATCCTGCCGGGCGAGACCGCCAAGCAGGGCAACCTCGACCTCACCCCCCTGCTGGGCAGCGACCGCATCCCGGCCGACAAGCCCCAGTACTGCCAGGTGGACCGCAACCCGCCGTTCGACCCCGGCCTGCTGG
Organism: Pseudomonas sp. ENNP23; assembly: GCF_001728945.1. Classification (NCBI taxonomy): domain Bacteria; kingdom Pseudomonadati; phylum Pseudomonadota; class Gammaproteobacteria; order Pseudomonadales; family Pseudomonadaceae; genus Pseudomonas; species Pseudomonas sp. ENNP23. The sequence goes on along the minus strand of NZ_LYSP01000039.1, from coordinate 12,796 downwards.
CCGAGCGCATGTGGGACATGGCCAAGGGCGTCATCGAAAGCAAGTCCGGTGGCTGCTTCGACCTCGCCATCGGCAACTGCGACCGCTCCATCGGCGCACGCATCTCCGGCGAGATCGCCCGCCGCTACGGCAACCAGGGCATGAAGGACACCCCCGTGACCTTCCGCTTCAAGGGCACCGCCGGCCAGAGCTTCGGCGTATGGAACGCCGGCGGCCTGGACCTCTACCTCGAAGGCGACGCCAACGACTACGTCGGCAAGGGCATGACCGGCGGCAAGCTGGTCATCACCCCGCCCAAGGGCAGCCCGTTCAAGAGCCAGGAGTCGGCCATCATCGGCAACACCTGCCTCTACGGCGCCACCGGCGGCAAGCTGTTCGCCGCCGGCACCGCCGGGGAACGCTTCGGCGTGCGCAACTCCGGCGCCCATGCCGTCGTGGAAGGCACCGGCGACCACTGCTGCGAATACATGACCGGTGGCTTCGTCTGCGTCCTCGGCAAGACCGGCTACAACTTCGGTTCCGGCATGACCGGCGGCTTCGCCTACGTGCTGGACATGGACAACAGCTTCGTCGACCGGGTCAACCACGAACTGGTGGAAATCCAGCGCATCAGCAACGAGTCCATGGAGGCCTACCGCAGCCACCTGCACAGCGTGCTGGTGGAGTACGTCAAGGAAACCTCCAGCGACTGGGGTGCCCACCTGCTGGAAAACCTGGACGACTACCTGCGCCGGTTCTGGCTGGTCAAGCCGAAGGCTGCGAACCTCGCGTCGCTGCTCTCCAGCACCCGAGCCAACCCGCAATAACAAGCGCCCGAGCCGCGAGCCTGCGCGTCACCGACGCCGGGCCCGCTGGCCAACCGTGATGAGTCTTGCAGCGTGCCGCCCTGACGTGCCGCTGCTGTTAAGAGGTTTTCCAAATGACTGAACGTCTGAACAACGACTTCCAGTTCATCGAGGTCGGGCGCAAGGATCCGAAGAAGAAACTGCTGCGCCAGCGCAAAAAGGAATTCGTCGAGATCTACGACACCTTCAAGCCCCAGCAAGCGGCCGACCAGGCCCACCGCTGCCTGGGCTGCGGCAACCCCTATTGCGAATGGAAGTGCCCGGTCCACAACTTCATCCCCAACTGGCTGAAGCTGGTCTCCGAAGGCAACATCCTCGCCGCCGCCGAACTGTCCCACCAGACCAACACCCTGCCCGAGGTCTGCGGCCGCGTCTGCCCGCAGGACCGCCTCTGCGAAGGGGCCTGCACCCTCAACGACGGCTTCGGCGCGGTCACCATCGGCTCGGTGGAGAAGTACATCACCGACACCGCCTTCGCCATGGGCTGGCGCCCGGACATGTCCAAGGTCAAGCCCACCGGCAAGCGCGTCGCCGTCATCGGCGCCGGCCCGGCCGGCCTCGGCTGTGCCGACGTCCTGGTGCGCAATGGCGTGACCCCCGTGGTGTTCGACAGGAACCCCGAGATCGGTGGCCTGCTGACCTTCGGCATCCCCGAGTTCAAGCTCGAAAAGCACGTCCTCAGCCGTCGCCGCGAAGTCTTCACCGGCATGGGCATCGAGTTCCGCCTCAACACCGAAGTCGGCAAGGACATCACCCTGGAGCAACTGCTCGGTGAGTTCGATGCCGTGTTCATGGGCATGGGCACCTACACCTACATGAAGGGCGGCTTCCCCGGCGAAGACCTGCCCGGCGTGCATGACGCGCTCGACTTCCTCATCGCCAACGTCAACCGCAACCTCGGCTTCGAGAAGTCCCCCGAGGACTTCGTCGACATGAAGGGCAAGCGCGTCGTCGTCCTCGGCGGCGGCGACACCGCCATGGACTGCAACCGCACCTCTATCCGCCAGGGCGCCAAGGCCGTCACCTGCGCCTACCGCCGTGACGAAGAGAACATGCCCGGCTCGCGCAAAGAAGTGAAGAACGCCAAGGAAGAGGGCGTGAAGTTCCTCTTCAACCGCCAGCCCATCGCCATCGTCGGCGACGGCAAGGTGGAAGGCGTCAAGGTCGTCGAAACCCGCCTCGGCGAGCCCGACGCCCGTGGCCGCCGCAGCCCCGAGCCGATCCCCGGCTCCGAAGAGATCATCCCGGCCGACGCCGTGCTGATCGCCTTCGGCTTCCGTCCCAGCCCGGCGCCGTGGTTCGAGCAGTTCGACATCCGCATCGACAGCCAGGGTCGCGTCGTCGCCCCGGCCCAGGCGCAGTACAAGCACCAGACCAGCAACCCCAAGGTCTTCGCCGGTGGCGACATGGTGCGCGGCTCCGACCTGGTGGTCACCGCGATCTTCGAAGGCCGCACCGCCGCCGAAGGCATCCTCGACTACCTGGGCGTTTAAGCGGCAAGCCACACGCCGCCAGTGCGCAGGGTGGATGCCGCTCTTTGCATCCACCAGGCGGAGTGGCCGGCGGACACGAAAGGTGGACCGATGAAGCGCGGTCCCCTCTACAGGCCGTGGCTCCGGCCATGTCGGCCAGAGGGTGCGATGTCCCCTTCGTGCGTAGGGTGGATGCCGCTCTTTGCATCCACCAGGCGGAGTGGCCGGTGAACACGAAAGGTGGATCGATAAAGCGCGGTCCACTCTAATGTGCCCCTCGGCCTATAGCCCTTCGCCGCGACATTCTGTCGCGAAAGACAAAAGGCACGGCACCCGCCGTGCCTTTTGCGTTGGGCTTTGCGAAAATGCCGGCACTTTTTTGCTGGGAACCTGCCATGACCGCTCTGAAGAACGACCGCTTCCTTCGCGCCCTGCTCAAGCAGCCCGTCGACGTCACCCCCGTCTGGATGATGCGCCAGGCCGGTCGTTACCTGCCCGAGTACCGCGCCACCCGCGCCAAGGCCGGTGACTTCATGAGCCTGTGCATGAACCCGCAACTGGCCTGCGAAGTGACCCTGCAGCCCCTGGACCGCTACCCGCAACTGGACGCGGCCATCCTCTTCTCCGACATCCTCACCATCCCCGACGCCATGGGTCAGGGCCTGTACTTCGAGACCGGCGAAGGCCCGCGCTTCCGCAAGGTGATCAACACCCGCGCCGACATCGACGCCCTGCCCATCCCCGACCCCGAGGAAGACCTCGGCTACGTCATGGATGCCGTGCGCACCATCCGTCGCGAACTCAATGGCCGCGTCCCGCTGATCGGCTTCTCCGGCAGCCCCTGGACGCTCGCCACCTACATGGTCGAAGGCGGCTCCAGCCGCGACTTCCGCAAGTCCAAGGCCATGCTCTACAACGACCCGCAGGCCATGCACGCCCTGCTGGACAAGCTGGCCCGCTCGGTCACCACCTACCTCAACGGCCAGATCCTCGCCGGCGCCCAGGCCGTGCAGATCTTCGACTCCTGGGGCGGCGCCCTCTCCGCAGCGGCCTACCAGGAGTTCTCCCTGGCCTACATGAAGCAGATCGTCGACGGCCTGATCCGTGAGCACGAAGGCCGCCGCATCCCCGTCATCCTCTTCACCAAGGGCGGCGGCCTGTGGCTGGAGTCCATGGCCGACACCGGCGCCGAAGCCCTCGGCCTGGACTGGACCTGCGACATCGGCAGCGCCCGCGCCCGGGTCGGCGGCAAGGTCTCCCTGCAGGGCAACATGGACCCGTCCGTGCTCTACGCCAGCCCCACCGCCATCCGCAGCGAAGTCAGCCGCATCCTCGCCGCCTACGGCCAGGGCACCGGCCACGTCTTCAACCTCGGCCACGGCATCACTCCCGAAGTGGACCCGGCCCACGCCGGCGCCTTCTTCGAAGCCGTTCACGAGCTGTCGGCCCAGTACCACGGCTGATCGCCCATCCAAATGAAGAAGGCCGCATCAGCGGCCTTTTTCATGGGTGGTAGCGGCCTACTTCACCGTCGCCAGCTCGCCCCGCAGCGCCACGCTGGCAATCAGCATCCCGGCACGGCACTGGTACTTCTGCGCGTCCTTGTAGACGTCGCGCTTGTAGACGCTGGCGATGTCGATCACCGCATTGGCGCCGGCCTTCTTCGCCGCGTTCTGCAGGGACACCAACGCCGATTGCAACGCCCATACGCAGGCTTCTTCATCGGACTTGTTGGACCCGTTGGTCTTGCGGCTGCTGGTCACGGTGCGGATCTTGCGGATCTCGCCCGGCACCATCTGGCCCGCCAGGTAAAACTTCACACTGCCATCCAGCAGACCAGCCTGAGTGGCGCGGGTGATGCCCTCCTGGAAGTCCAGGTAAGTCGCCCCTTCCACACCCTGATTGACCGCGCCCAGCTCGTTCACCGACTCGATGATCGGATCAACGTTCAGCTCCTTCAGGATGTTGTCACGCAGCTTGTTGACCCAGCGGTTGTAGTTGCCGTGGATCTTGCCGTCCTTGTAGTCCAGGCCCCAGCTGCTGCGGTAGAGAATCTGGAAGGACGTCGGCGTATAGGGGATGTCGACTTCCGCATGGTGCTTGCCACGGATGGTGATCGCAGCCTGGACCATGCCGGGTTTGGCCGATTGCACGCTCCACTGGCGATCGCGCAGCGCCGTGATGATCGCCCGCTGCATCTGACTGTCGCTGAGCGCCAGTTCAGAGGAGAAGTGTTCCTCAGCGTTGTAGATCGGCTTGCTGGTGCAGGCGCCCAGCAGCAGAACCATGGCCAGCAGCGACAGGATTCGATAGGTCCGTGTCATTCCCTTTAACTCCTTTTCGGGTGTGTGTAGAGGTCAGCGCCAGCGACGGAAGATCAACGAAGTGTTGACCCCGCCGAAAGCGAAGTTGTTGTTCATCACGTACTCGTTGCTTATCTGGCGCGGGCCGTCGCGCAGGTAGTCCAGCTCGCCGCAGGCCGGGTCCACCGCGTCCAGGTTGAGGGTGTGGATGTACTGGTCGCGGTTCATCATCTCGATGCTGAACCAGGACTCCAGCGCCCCGCAGGCACCCAGCGTGTGGCCGAGGAAGCTCTTCTGCGAGCTGATGGGCATCCGCGCGCCGAACAGGCTGCTGGTGGCCAGGGTCTCCGCCACGTCGCCCTGCTCGGTGGCGGTGCCGTGGCCGTTCACGTAGCCGATGGCCGAGGGCGGCAGGCCCGCGTCCTGCAAGGCCAGCTCCATCGCCCCGCGCATGGTCGCCTGCTCTGGCTTGGTGGTGTGCTGGCCATCGGCATTGCAGCCGAAGCCGACGATCTCGGCGTGGATCCGCGCGCCACGGGCCAGCGCATGCTCCAGCTCCTCCAGCACCAGGATGCCGGCCCCCTCGCCGATCACCAGACCGTCGCGGCCGCTGTCGTAGGGGCGCGGCGAGGTGTGCGGCGCATCGTTCTTCAGGCTGGTGGCGTAGAGCGCATCGAACACCATCGCCTCGGTGGGGCAGAGCTCCTCCGCACCGCCGGCCAGCATCATCGGCAGGCGGCCGAACTTGATCGCCTCATAGGCGTAGCCGATGCCCTGGCTGCCGCTGGTGCAGGCGCTGGAGGTGGGAATCAGCCGGCCCTTGAGGCCGAAGAAGATGCTGATATTGGCCGCCGCCGTGTGCGGCATCATGCGCACGTAGGAGTTGGCGTTGAGGCCGTCGGCCACCGAGTTCAGCAGCATGTTGCCGAAGGCCTTGATCTCCTCGGTGCTGCCGGTGGACGAGCCGCAGGCCACGCCCATGCGACCGTCACGGATGCGCTCGTCGCCTGTCAGCCCGGCGTCCGCCAGGGCCCGCTCGGCGGCGTAGACCGACAGCTTCGAGACCCGCCCCATGCTGCGCATCTGCTTGCGGGTCCAGTGCGAGGGCGTGGTGAAGCCGTCGATGGGCCCGGCCAGGCGGGTGTTCAGCTCGGCGAAGCGATCCCACTCGTCCATCCGGCGGATGCCGCTGCGGTTGGCCGTGAAATGGCTCCAGATACTGTCCCAGTCGTCGCCCAGGGAGGTGATGCCGGCCATGCCGGTGACCACTACACGTTTCATCAGCACAGCCCACCGTTCACAGCGAGGACCTGCCGGGTGATGTAGCCGGCCTCCTCGGACATCAGGAAATTCACCGCACCGGCCACTTCTTCCGGCGTGCCCATGCGCTGGGCCGGGATCATCTTGAGGATCTCCTCCACCGGCACCTGCTCATCGAGGATCTCGGTGTCGATCAGCCCCGGCGCCACGCAGTTGACCGTGATGCGACGCTTGGCCAGCTCGATGGCCAGCGCCTTGGCGGCGCCGATCACCCCGGCCTTGGAGGCGCTGTAGTTGACCTGCCCGCGGTTGCCCACCAGCCCCGACACCGAGGTGATGCAGACGATGCGCCCCGGCTTGCGGCGGCGGATCATCGGCATGCACAGCGGGTGCAGCACGTTGTAGAAGCCGTCCAGGTTGGTGCGCAGCACACTGTCCCAGTCCTCGTCGGTCAGCGCCGGAAAGGCGCCGTCGCGGGTCAGGCCGGCGTTGCACACCACCCCGTAGTAGGCGCCGTGGGCCTCCACGTCGGCCTCCAGTTGCTCGCGGCAGGCGGCGCGGTCGGAGACGTCGAACTGCAGCACCCGGGCGCTGCGGCCCAGGGCTTCGATCTCGGCCTTCACCGCCTCGGCCTCGTCGCGGCGCGAGCGGCAATGCAGCACCAGGTCGTAGCCCGAGCGCGCCAGGCGCAGGGCGATGGCGCGGCCGATGCCGCGGCTGGAGCCGGTGACCAGGATGGTCTCGGTCATGTTTGGGTTTCCTCCAGGTAGCTCGCCACCTGCGGCGGACGGAAGACGTTGAGGCGGGCGAAGGCCTCGATACCCGGCCCGGTCAGGCGGCATTCGAAGACGCCCATGCCGCTGTCGTCCTGCAGGGAGCGGGTGGCGGTGATGTGCAGGTCCACGCCGGCCGGAAAGCGGTCGACGTTGCATTGGTAAAGGCGGGTGCCGAGCAGAAAGCCCAGCTCCACCGGTTGTCCCGCCTGACGGGCCTGGCAGCCGGCGTAGGCGGCGATGCTCTGGGCCATCAGCTCCACGCCGACCCAGGCCGGCAGGCTGCCGTCGTCCTGGGTGAACAACCCGGGGCGCACGGTCAGGCGGGTTTCCACGTCCTCGTCGCCGAAGCGCAGGACCTGGTCGATCAGGATCATGTCCCCGGCATGGGGGACCAGTTCGGCTATCGGCCAATCGCTCATGGCGCGTCTCCGAGAATCAGGCTGATGTTGCTGCCGCCGAAGGCGAAGGAGTTGCTCATCAGGCGGCGCGGGCGCTGGGTGGGCAGGCGCGAGGTTCCGTCCACCAGGCGCAGGGCCGGCAGCTCGGGGTCGGGCTCGCCGTCCCAGCGGTGGGGCGGCAGGCGGTGCTCCGGGTTCCACGGGCTCAGGGCCAGCCAGCAGAAGGCCGCCTCCAGGGCCCCGGCGGCGCCCAGGGTGTGGCCGGTCAGCGGCTTGGTGGACGAAGCCGGCACGCCCTCGGGGAACACCGCCGTGGTGGCCAGGCTCTCCATCGCATCGTTGTGCGGGGTGGCCGTGCCGTGCAGGTTCAGGTAGTCGATCGCCGAGGCCTCCAGCCCGGCATCGGCCAGGGCCTGGCGCATCGCACGCTGGGCCCCCAGGCCGTTGGGCTCGGGGGCGGAGATGTGGTGCGCATCGGAGCCGGCACCCGCGCCCAGCAGGGCGATGCCGCCGGCGTCGCGTTCCATCAGGAACAGCGCCGCCCCCTCGCCGATGTTGATGCCCCGGCGGTTGCGCGAGAGCGGGTTGCACAGGCTGTCGGAGACCGCCTCCAGCGCGGCGAAGCCGTTCAGGGTCAGCCCGCACAGCGAATCCACCCCGCCGCACACCACCGCATCGCACACCCCCAGGTGCAGCAGGCGGCGCGCGCTGAGCAGGGCCCGGGCGCTGGACGTGCAGGCGGTGGAAATGCAGTAGGCCGGCCCGGCGCTGCCCAGCCAGGCCGCGAGGAAGGTCGCCGGCGCCACCAGCTCCTGCTGGGCGTAGCGGTAGTCCGCCGGCAGGGCGCCGGTGCGCAACTGTTCACCGATGCCCAGGCTGGCTTCCTGGATGCCCGAGGTGCTGGTGCCCAGCACCACGCCCACCCGTGCCGCACCATGGCGGGCCACGGCGGCGCGCAGTTCCGGCTCGATCTCCAGGGCAGCGGCCAGCAGCAGGCGGTTGTTGCGGCTGTCGCAGGCGGCCAGCTCGGCCGGCAGCGCCGGCAGTTCGGCGTCCACCGCGCCGAGGGTCAGGGTGCGCTCTGGCACCCAGTCGGCGTGGGGGCGCATCCCGGCGGTATCGCCGGCGAAAAGGTTGCGGGCCACGGCAGCCTTGCCCTGGCCCAGGGCACAGACCAGGCCCAGCGCATGGAGGGAAGCGGTCATCGAGGCTCCTCGCCCGTCAGCGGGCTGATGCGGTAATGCGGTCCTTCGCGGCGTTGCAGGTCGAACTGCAGGGGTGTGCGGTAGGCCACCCGCCAGCGGCCATCCAGCTCGCGGCTGCCGTCGGCGCCCACTCCGTGGGGGATGCCGGCGTAGACGCGGGGCAGCGCCTCGGAAGGCACCAGCGCGTAGAGCAGCGCGGCGAACAGCTCGCGGGCTTCGGGGTTGGGCGGCAGCAGGCCGTCGTTGTGCCAGGCGCCGGCCTTCAGGCGCTGGCGCGCCAGGGGTACGCCCAGCGGGTCGAACAGCGACCAGCGCAGCACGCCGCCCTCGTCCTGCACCACCAGCAGCCAGTCGCGCTGCTCGCCCTGGGCCTCCCGTGCCACATGCAGCGACAGCGGCAGCCCCAGCGGCGGCACGCGCGCCGGCACCGGGGTGGTCCCGGCACAGGCGGCCAGCAGCAGGCAGGCCAGCAGGGTCAGCGCGCGCCAGGTCATGCTGCCGGTGCCTCCAGGGGCTTGCGGGCCACCAGGTTCACCAGCGTCTCGTTGCGCTGCCCGGGCGGGGGCGGCGTGCGCAGGCCCCAGCGCTCCAGCAGGCCGAAGTCGCTGGAGCGGCTCCACCACAGGTACGGGTAGGAGACGTTGTGCGGCTCGAACACGAAGCCCTGGCCGCGCACCATCGCCTCGTACTCGGCGGCGCTGCGCTGCACATGCATCGGGTGGCGGAACAGCCAGCGGATCACCCAGGTGTCGATGTAGTAGCGCGTGGACTCGGCGAACAGCAGGTAGCCGCCCGGCTTCAGCACCCGCCAGAACTCCGCCAGGGCGCGCTCCTGCTCCACCAGGTGGTGGAAGGTCTGGTGGCAGAACAGCAGGTCCACGCTGGCGTCCGGCAACTGCAGTTCGGCGCAGTCGCTGGCCAGCAGCTCCACCGCCAGCCCCTGGCGCACGGCTTCGGCGCGGGCGCAGTCGAGGCTGTGCGGGTCGGCGTCCAGGCCGATCATCCGCGACGGCGCGAAGGCGTCCGCCAGCAGGCGGAAGGACTTGCCCTGGCCGCAGCCGGCGTCCAGCAGCACCGGCGCTTCTGGCAGCGGCGCGTGGAACAGGCCCTTGAGGTCGTTGATCGCCACCCGCAGCACATGGTGCTCCCAGGTGTGGCTCTGCAGGAACCAGAAGCCGAAGCGGGTTTCCTCGACGTAGGTGGCGGAGGCGCGCTGCATGCTCATGCCCTCACTGCGCCGCGCACAGTTCGCTGATCATCCGCAGCCGGCGCTTGGGCTCGGCGACGAAGGGGTTGCGGGTGTCCCAGGCGTAGCCGGCGAGGATCGAGCAGATCATCCCGCGGATCTCCGGGGAGCCGCCTGCGTAGAAGATCACGTCCTGGAAGCTGCCCTCGTACCAGCCCTCCACATAGGCGCGGAAGGCGTCCACGCCCTTCTTCAGCGGCGTGGCGAAGTCGCGTTCCCAGTCCACCGGTTCGCCGTTCAACTGACGGTCCAGCAGGTTCGCCGCCATGCTCGACGAGCGCATGGCGATGGTCACGCCGGAGGAGAACACCGGGTCGAGGAACTCGGCGGCGTTGCCCAGCAGGGCGAAGCCCGGACCGTGCAGGGTCTTCACGTTGGCCGAGTAGCCGCCCATGGCGCGGGCCGGGGTGTCCCACACGGCATTGGCCAGCAGCCGGCGCAGGTTCGGCGTCTCGGCGACGAAGGCCTTCAGGCAGGCGTCCAGGTCCTTCGGGCGGTTGGCGTAGTGGCTGCTTTCACCCACCACGCCCAGGGAGCAGCGGCCGTTGCTGAAGGGGATCAGCCAGAACCACACATCGCGGAACTCGGGGTGGATGGTGATGAGGATCTTCTCGCGGTCGAAGGCCGGGTCGTCGATGCGGTCCTCGATGTGGGTGAACACCGCCTGGCGCACCGGAAAGCTGGACGGCGCCTCCAGGTCCAGCAGGCGCGGCAGCACCCGGCCGTAGCCGCTGCCGTCGAGCACGAAGGCGGTTTCCACCTGGTACTGGCTGCCGTCCAGGCGCTGCACCGTCAGGCGCGGGCAGTCGCTGGAGAAGTCGGCGGCGATGATCTCCTCCTCGTAGCGGATCTCCACGCCCTGGCGCGCGGCCTCATCGGCCAGCAACTGGTCGAAGGGCGCCCGCTGCACCTGGAAGGTGCTGCCCTTGCCGGGGGTGAATTTCTCCCGGAAGTCGAAGTCGGTGTAGCGCTCGCCCCAGGCGAAGGCCGCGCCGTGCTTGACCTGGAAGCCGGCAGCCATGACCGCCTCGAGCATCCCCGCTTCCTCGACGAAGTCCAGGCAGTGGGACAGCAGGCTCTCGCCGATGGAGAAGCGCGGGAAGCGCTGGCGTTCGAGGATCAGCACGTCGTGGCCCTTGCGCCTGAGCAGGGCGGCAGCGATGGCCCCGGAGGGGCCGGCGCCGATCACCACCACCTGGCGCTGCTGGACTTCACTGGGCTTCATGGGGACTCCTTTCCGAAACGGTAGAGGGAACGGCCCGGGCGCGTTGGGTCAGGGCCGGCAACAGGGTGGCGATCAGTCCCATCAGCATCAGCGCGAAGTACAGCGGCGCGCTGATGATCTGCTGCTGGAACAGGAGGTTGAGGAAGACGATCTCGGTCAGCCCGCGGGTATTGAGCAGCACGCTCTGGCGCCATTTCGCCGGGCTCGCGGCCAGGCGGCCCTCGGCCCAGGACAGCCCCAGCCAGTTGCCCGCCAGCTTGCTCAGCACCGGCAGCACCAGCAGCGCACTGAACTGCACCCCGGAATAGCCCTGCCAGGCCGCGTGCCAGTCGATCTGCAGCAGGCCGTAGGCGAGGATCAGCGGCACCGCCAGCCACACCTGCAGGGCGTGGAACACCGCCGCCGGCAGCGGCAGGCGGAAGGGCACGCGCAGCGCCGCCATCACCAGCAGGTAGGCGATGCCGAACACCAGGGCATTGAGCGATAGCTGTTGCAGGGTCAGCAGCAGGGCGAAGAAGGCCAGGCTGTAGACCAGCGGCGCGCGCACCCGCACCCGGTGCAGTGCCAGCGGCAGCAGCGCGGCCAGCAGCGGCCAGAGCAGGGTGGCGGGCGCGGCGCTGCCCTGGGCCAGGCCGAACAGGCACCAGCACATCAGGTCCATCAGGATCGCCGCCTGCAGCAGGCGGCGGATGGTCGGCTCCGGGTAGCCCAGGTGGCGCAGGTAGAGAAACAGCACCGGGATCGCGGTGAGGGCGAACAGCAGCCCCACCGCCACGTTCGACAGCAGGCTCGCCGCCGGCAACAGCCAGGTGGCGCAGGCCAGGCCGCAGAAGAACGGCACGAAGAAGCTCGGCAGCGCGATCTTCACGCTGGCCGTCTCCAGGCGCAGGTCGACCACGTCGCTGAGGATGTGTCCCAGCAGCAGGGTGAAGGCCAGCCCGTACAGCGGCTCGAGCCAGGGCGCGGCGAGCACCTGGGCGTTGTCCAGGCCCACCGGCGCGGCCAGCCAGCGCATCACCAGGGGCAGGCCGAAGCTGGCCAGCAGCAACTGGCTGACGATGGGAATCAGCCCCAGCAGGCGACCCACCCGGGTGAACAGGGCGAACAGCCCCAGCAGGCCGATCCAGAACAGCACCAGGGTCATGCCGGCAGCTCCTGGCCGTGGGGCACGTCCGCCTGCGCCCAGGGCGCCAGCAGGAAGCAGAAGAACAGCCCGAGGCTGATGGTCAGACCGAAGTTGGCGATGGCCGGGGTCTGGCTCAACAGCAGCAGGCCGAACGACAGCCAACTGGTCAGGCCCGACAGCAGCGTGCCCAGCAGGCTCACCGCCGCGCCGCCCACCGCCTCGCGCATGAGGATCGCGTAGTCCACGCCTATGGCTGTCACCAGCAGCAGCCCGAACAGGCTGAACAGCGTCAGCGGCTGGCCCAGCCAGCCGAGGCAGGCCAGCGCCGCCAGCGCCGCCAGCAGCGGCAGCGCCACCACCCGCAGCGCGCCGCCGAGGCCGAAGGGCAGGCACAGCAACAGCAGGATCACCGCACAGGAGGCCAGCTTCAGCTCGGCCGCGCTGACCTGGGTGGCGGCGAACAGCCGGTTCAGCTCACCGATGCGGTCCACCGCCTGCACGCCCTCCAGCCCGGCCGCGGCCTGCTCCAGCAGCGCCGGGGAGGCCGCGCCCTGCAGGCTGACGATGCCGGCCACCCGGCCCTGGGCATCACGGCCCAGCCAGAGCGGCCGCCAGGCCTCGCCCAGGGGGCCGGCCAGGGCCGCCTCCAGGGGCAGCGGCGGGGTGTTCAGCAGGCGCGCGCGTTCGGCCTCCAGGGCGTCCAGCGGCAGGCCCAGGTCCAGCAGCGGCTGCCAGTGGGCGGGCAGGGCCTCCAGGGCCTGGTGCAGCGCCGCCAGGCGGCTGGGCGGTGCCGCCAACTGGCTGAGGGCGCGGTAGCCCTGCAACTGGCCGTCGGCCACCGCCTGGTCCAGGCGCTCGCTGAGGGCGGCCTGGCGTTCCAGCAACTGGGCCTCGTCAGCGGCGCGCACCAGGAAGAACTGGCTGGTGGGCTGCAGGCCGG